>NZ_JAJSZC010000046.1:0-52122 GCF_036815105.1 Streptomyces sp. IBSBF 3136 | reverse complement strand
GCCCTCGCCACCCGCTGACAGCCTCCCCCCACCGACTCGCACGGGCCCGCCGGGGACCCGTGTCAGCGCTGCGTCAGCGCGGTGTCAGGGAGCTGCGCGACAGTGGCGTTCGACGTCCGCGCGTGCCCCGGAGGGAGTCATTCCTCTTCGCGGCCCGCCCGGGCCCCCTCACCGTGCCCCACGCAGAAAGAGAGTCGGTGCCGAGGAACACCTTTGCCCCCCGAACACGGAGGACGAACATGTCACTCGCAGACCACACCGACATCCTGGACTGGCCCTTCGCCCGGACCGAGGACGGCGCCCCACCGCCCCTCCTGGCCGAGCTGCGCAAGGCGCCCCCCTGCGCGGTACGCCTCCCGGCGGGCGCCGCGGAATCCCGCCTGGCCTGGCTGGTCACCCGCTACGCCGACGTACGGCAGGCGCTGGCGGACCCCCGCCTGAGCGCCGACGAGACCTTACCCGGCGCCCCCGTGCGCATCCAGGTGCCGCCCGGGGGCAACCCCAGCTCGTTCCTCCGCCTGGACGACCCCGAGCACGCGCGACTGCGCGGCATGATCCAGACCGAGTTCACCGCCCGCCGCGTCAAGCGGCTGCGCGAGCCGGTCCAGCGGCTGGTGGACGAGCTGCTGGACGAACTGGCCGCCCAGCCCCAGCCGGCCGACCTGCACGCCGTCTTCTCCCGGGCGCTGCCCACCCTCGTCATCGCGCGATTACTGGGCGTCCCCGAGGAGGACTCACCCTTCTTCATCGAGAAGACCCGCGTCACCATCTCCCAGGAGGACCCGGCCGTCTCCCAGGCCGCCTTCGTCGAGATGTCGGAGTACCTGGCCAAGCTGGCACTGCGCAAGCTCACCGACCCCGGCGACGACCTGATCAGCCGGCTCGCCGTCAACCACCACGCCACCGGCGCCCTCAGCCTCGACGAACTCGTCGGCATCGCCCGCCTGGTCCTGGTCGCGGGCCATGAGACCACCACCAACCAGATCGCCCTCAACGTCCTCGCCCTGCTGCGCGACGACGAACTGCGCGACCGGGTCGCCGCCGACGACGGCGCGCTGATCCCCGCGTTCATCGAGGAGTCCATGCGCTACTGGTCGATCTCCCAGGACGCCATGGTCCGCCTCGCCGTCGAGGACGTCGAACTGGGCGGCGTGACCATCGAGAAGGGCGACGCCGTCGTCATCTCGGTCCCGGCCGGCAACCACGACGAGTCCGTCTTCGCCTGCCCCCACCGCCTCGACCCGCACCGCGACACCAGCGGCCACCTGCAGTGGGGCTTCGGCCCGCACTACTGCCAGGGCGCACCGCTGGCCCGGCTGGAGATGGAGCTGGCCCTGCGCTCCCTCCTGCGCCGCTTCCCGAACCTCCGCCTCGCGGCAGACCCCCGCGCGCTGTTCCGGCGCGGGACCGTCTTCCACGGGGTGACCAGTCTTCCCGTGACCTGGTGACCGGAGGAATCCGATGCACCGGACAACCGACAGCGAAAGAACAAGGAAACGGAGTCGTCATGACTTCTGAAGCAAGCCCGGACGTCGCGGTGGAGGGGCGCGAGCGGACCGTTCCGGCCGGTGCCCCGGCCGCCGCCCCCTCGGCCGGAGCCCTGCTGGTGGTGCTCGTCGGGACGTTCATCACGGTGCTGGACTTCTTCATCGCCAACGTGGCCGTCCCCGCCATCAAGGCCGACCTGCACGCCACCGCCGCCCAGGCCCAGATGATCGTCGTCGGCTACGGCGTCGCCTTCACCTCCGGCCTGATCACCGGCGGCCGGCTCGGCGACCTCTACGGCCGCAGGCGGATGTTCGCCCTCGGCATGGCGCTGTTCATGGTGGCCTCGGCCGCGTGCAGCTTCGCGCCGACGGTGACCGTCCTCGTCGTGGCCCGCATCGCCCAGGGCGCCGCGGCGGCCCTGATGGTGCCCCAGGTGCTGGGGATCATCGGCACCGTCTACACGGGCGAGGCCCGCGACCGCGCCTTCAACATCTACGGCCTGGTCATCGGACTCGCGGGCGTCTTCGGCCAGTTCATCGGCGGGGCGCTGATCTCCGTCGACGTGGCCGGCCTCAGCTGGCGCACGATCTTCCTGATCAACGTCCCGCTGTGCCTGCTCTCCCTCGCCTGCACCCGCCGGACCATCCCCGAGTCCCGCGGCCAGGGCGGCACCCGGCTCGACCTGGCCGGCGCCCTGCTGATCACCGTCACCCTGGGCCTGGTGGTCTTCGCGCTGCTCGAAGGGCAGGAGCGCCACTGGCCCGTGTGGGTGTGGGAGTCGCTGGCCGGCGCGGCCGTCCTGCTGGCGGTGACCGTGTGGCACCTGCGCCGCAAGGCGGCCGCCGGACGCGGCCCACTGATCGAGCCGGGCATGTTCCGCTCCCGGATGTTCTCGGTGGGCCTGGTCGCCACGGTCGTCTACTTCCTCGCCATGGGCTCGTTCTTCTTCACCCTCGCCCTCTACCTCCAGCTCGGCCGGGGCCTGAGCCCGCTGGAGTCCGGCCTGGTCTTCCTGGCGCTCGGCGCGGGCTACTTCGGGGCCTCCGTCGTCTCCGCGCGGTTCGCCGCCTCGGTCAACGCCCGCCGGGTGGCCGCCGGTCCGCTCACCCTCGCCGTCGGCTACACCGCGATCGCCCTGACCGCGCAGGACCTGGGCATGAGCGGCCACGTGCTGTGGCTGCTGCCGGCCCTCCTGGTCGCCGGGCTCGGCATGGGCCTGACCACGGGACCGCTGACCAACCTGGTGCTGGGCGGCGCGGTCCCCGAGCACGCGGCGGCCGCCTCCGGGCTGCTGAACACCGCCCAGGAGGGCGGGGCCGCCGTTGGTGTCGCCGTAGCCGGCACGGTCTTCTTCCCCGTGCTCGCGGACCACGGCGGCCGGGCCGACGCCTACCCGCACGCGTTCGCCGTCACCCTGATCCCGCTCGTCTGCCTGGGCGTCCTCGCCTCCCTGCTGGTGCTGGCCGCCCCCGGCCGTACCGCCCGGAAGTGAGCCCGGGCACCTCGACCCTCGCGAAGGAGGCAAGCAGGCATGCCCCACCTCACCACCCGGGACGGGACCCGGCTGCACTACAGCGACTGGGGCGACGGACGGCCCGTGGTGCTCCTCGGCGCGGCCATGGCCGACTCACGCATGTGGGAGTTCCAGGCGCCGTTCCTCGCCGGCAACGGTCTGCGCTGCGTCACCTACGACCGGCGCGGCAGCGGCCGCTCGGACATCCCCTGGAACGGCTACGACTACGACACCCTCGCCGGTGATCTCGCCGACCTGCTCGACCACCTCGACCTGAGGGACGCGGTGCTGGTCGGCTACGCGGTGGGCGGCGGCGAGTGCGTCCGCTACCTGTCCCGCTACGGCACCGGCCGAGTGGCCAAGCTGGCCCTGGTCGCCTCGACCACCCCGTTCCTGATGCGCGCCCCGGACCATCCCGACGGACTGGAGCCCGAGCTGTTCGACCAGGTCGAGCAGGCGATCCGCGCCGACCGGGCCGCCTGGCTCGCCGCCCTCACCTGGCCGTTCTTCACCGGCCGCCCGGACCCCGACCCGGACGACCTGCCGATCTCACCGGAACTCGCCGACTGGCTCATCGGCATGTGCCGCAACACCTCGCCCCGGGCCGGAACGGAGATCTACCGCACCCTGTTCACCACCGACCAGCGCGCCGAGACGGCCGCGGTCACCGTGCCCACCCTGGTGATCCACGGAACCGCCGACCTGGCGGCGCCGTACCCGCTGTGCGGACCACGGACCGCCGCACTCATACCCGGCAGCACCTTCCGCACCTACGAGGGAGCCGCCCACGGGCTGTTCGCCACCCACGCGGAGCGGCTCAACGCCGACCTGCTGGCGTTCGTCAAGGAGTGACGGACACCCACCGGCCCACGGACGTCCGGCCCCCTTCCCCCCGGGGCCGGACGTCCGTGCGTACGCCTCCCACCGGCCGCGTCAGCCGCACGTCAGGCCCGTGACAGCGCCCCCCGGCACAGTGGAGACCGCCGCGACGCCGGAGCACGGAACCCGCCCGGTCCACCGGTGCCGTCCGACGAAGGAGTACGCCCGACATGGCAGACACCGCAGCCCCGGCTCCCACCCGGGCACTCGTCCTCGGAAACCCCGCATCCGGCAGCCACTCGCCCGAACTGGTCGAAGAGGTACGCCAGCTGTGCGCCTCCTACCTGGAGCGCGCCGAGGTGCACCTCACCACAGGTCCGGGCGACGCCACCGTCGCCGTGCGCCGGGCCCTGCAGCGGCCGGCCGGGGCACCCGACCTCGTCGTCGTCATCGGCGGCGACGGGACCGTCCGGGAAGCCGTCCAGGGCCTCGTGCCCGTCACCGGGAACGCCGCCCTCGCGGTGGTGCCCGGCGGCACCGGCAACTCGGGCTACAAGATGCTGTGGGGCGAGCGCCCCTGGAGCGAGTCCCTGAAGGCGGTCCTGACCGACAGCGGCATCGGCGGCAGCGCCCGCCTGCGCCGCCTCGACCTGGCCCGTCTGACGGAGACCCGCAACTACGTCTACCTCGGCGCCTGTTCGGGAGTGATCGCCGACGCGCTGATCACCGCCCGTGACCTGCCGCTGTCCGGACGCGAGCGCTACGCCCGCGCCTTCGCCGACACCGCCGCCGACTACGCGCCCTACCCGGGCCGGGTCACGGTGGACGGCAGGGTCGTGCACGAGGGCCCCACGGTCCTCGCCAACGTCGGCGGCGGCCGCTACCGCGGCGGCCGGTTCCAGGTGCTGCCCGACTCGCTGCTCGACGACGGACTGCTCGACGTCTGCGTCATCGGTGACGGCATCGCCGCGGCCGACGTACCCGGACTCACCCTGAACGCCGCGCACATGGACCACCGGGCGACCGTGTACGCGCGCGGCCGGAGCATCACCGTCGAGCGGACCGACGGCCGGCGGCTGCCGCTGGAGCACGACGGCGAGTACCAGCACGGCATCGGCGCGTCGGCCACCTTCGAGGTGCTGCCCGGTGCCCTGCCGGTCTGGGCGCCGGCCACCCCCTGAAGCCCGAACCGAGCCACCTGTCCGAAGAACCAGCAAGCACGCCACAGAGGAGAACGCCCGCATGAGCGACCTGACCACCACCGTCTCCCGCTACCTCGACATCTGGAACGAGGCGGACGCCGACAAGCGCGCCGCGGCCATCGCCGAGCTGTTCACCGCCGACGCCCCGTACATCGACCCGCTCGCGGCGGTCGAGGGCCACGAGGGCTTCGGGGCCGTGGTGGCCGGCGCCCGCGACCAGTTCAAGGGCCTGAGCTTCGAACTGCACGGCACCGTCGACGCCCACCACGACCAGGCACGCTTCCAGTGGGGCCTGGTGACCGAGCCGGGCGCCGAGCCGATCGCCATCGGCTTCGACGTCCTCGTCACCGACGCCGAGGGCAAGATCAAGGCCGTCTACGGCTTCCTGGACAAGGTCCCGGCCGCCTGAACACGTGAGTGACCGCGGGAGCACCGGCTCGCCGGTGCTCCCGCCGTCGTGTTCCGCAGCCGTACCCCCGACCGCGACGCACGCACGGCAAGGAAGGTACCCGCCTCATGACCGCTGTCCTCGGGGAGAGCGTCGCCCGGGCCCTGTGCGACGACTGGGCCGGGCAGGCACCCGCCCTGTCCCGGGCAGGCCGCGGCCGCGCCCCCGCCGACACCCCGCTGCGCGAACTCTCGCACTGGGCTGCCACCCTGCGCCCCCAGCACATCCCGTGCCGGGTGCTGAAGCTCGCGGCGAGCCAGGTGCTGTCGCAGATCGCCTCCATCCGGGCCGGTCTCCAGCACCCCCTCGGCAGGAAGCTGGTCGCCGCCTTCGGGCACCCCATGCAGCGCGACCCGCGGCAGGCCGCGGGCGTCTTCGCCGCGCTCGGCTCCTGGCTCAACCTGGACGACACCGCGTACGCCGGGCACCTGTCCAACTCCACGGTCGCCGTCCCGCTCGCGTTCGCCTACGCCCGGCAGCTCGACGGACTCTCGCTGCTCACCGCCGTGGTCGCGGCCAACGAGTGCGCCGCCCGCATCACCGCCTCCGCGACCCTGGGACCGCTGCGCGGCCAGAGCGCCGTGCACACCCACCTGGCCGGCGCCGTCGCGGGCCGCCTGCACTGCGACCGGGCCTCCGCCTCCCTCTTCGAGAACGCCTTCGGGCTGGCCTTCGCCATGCCCAACTGGCCGCTGATGCGCGCCTTCCTGGCCAGCGACGCCCGGCTGTTCAACACGTTCACGCCGGTGCGCACCGCGATGGACGCCTGCGACGCGGCCCACGCCGGGCTGCGTGGCGCGCCGGACATCATGGAGCACAGCGACGGCTTCCTGGCCCGGTTCGCGACCGTGCCGCTGCCGCAGGCGGTGGCGAAGGGGCTGGGCCGCCGCTGGCACACCGACACCCTGTCCTTCAAGATGCACCCCGGCGGCCCCGGCATCGACGCGGCCGTGGACTGCGCCGCCGAGATCCACCGGGAACTTGGCGCCCTACGGCCCGCGGACGTGGCCGAAGTGGTCGTGGAGGCGTCCCTGTACACGCTGTTCGCGGGGGAGCGGGCCGCCCAGTACGTGACCGGCCCCGGCTCCCCGCTGGGCGCGCTGGTGCTCGACGTGCCCTACCCGGTCGCCACCACCCTGCTCACCGGCGAGTTCTCGGTGGACGACTTCTCCTCACCGCAGCTGGACGACCCCGACCGCTGGGCGCTGGCCAAGCGGATACGGCTGGAGCACGACACCGACATGACCCGCGAACTCTTCCTTTCCGACGCGCCGTTCGGCGAGGCGGTGCGCGAGGCGGGGGAGCTGGCCGTGCCCTGGCTGCGCGGCTTCGGCGGGGACGAGCTGGTGGACCTGGTGGGCGCCGCGCGGGCCGACGACCGGGACTTCTCCCGGTCCACGAAGGCCACCGGCGCGCGGGTCACCGTACGGCTGACGGACGGCCGTACGGTCTCCCGTACCCGGCTGATCCCGGTGGGCGCCGCCGGTCCGGAGACCCGGGCGGCCCACTCCGATCTGGTACGGGAGAAGTTCCTGTCGGTCGGCGGCTCGCAGCAGGTGGCCGACACCGTCGGCCGGCTGCACCGGATGCGACCGCGGGCGGTCCGCCGCTGGATCGAGACGGCTTTCCTGGACTAGGCCGACGGGGGAGTGGGGGGTCGGCAGGAGCCCGACGAGTTCCGCGGCCTGTTCGTCGGCGCTCGCCGAGAGAGGCACTCGAGTTGCCCCACGGCTTCAACTTCGCTTCACGTTCCATCAATATTCTTCGGCATGATTCAGCGCTCGTTCATATTGGCCGCGACCCGGAGCGGGAAACCCAGAAGCGCGATGCGCCTGAGTTCCTCCGGGCGGAGGGTGAGGTTGCAGTCGTTCCCGGCGAACCCGTAGACGTCGACGATCACCTCGTAGCCCCGCTCGGTGAGTTGCACGAGCTCGGCCCGCTTGCTCTCCGTCGTGGAGAGGATGGTGTCCAACTGTTCATGGAAGTCACGGCTGACGTTGGAGTCGCAGTTGATGCCCCACTCCCCGTCGACCTCGTCCGGGCGGCCCCACCTGCTGGGTCCCGGCTCGCGCACACCGGTGGGCTCGATACCGAGGAAGGACGTGATCTCCGCAGGCCGGATATCGGCTCCCTTGACGACGAGCGACACGTCCGTCAGCACCCAGTCGCGCTTTTCTGCTGCATCCAAGTACGGCTCCTCACAGCCATCGGCGCGGGCGGTCGCAGTCGTAGCCCTTGTCGGCATCGAGCTTGCCCGGGTGTCGGCGGCGCGGGCCGCTATGAGAGCGGAAGCGCCGGTAGGGCGTGGGTCAGGCCGGCCAGAACACCAGGTGGCAGCTGCCACCAGCTGCCACCCGAGGTGCGTTCGCGCCGCCGCAGTTGGGCTGCCGAGGGGTCAGCCGAGCCAGGCGAGCGGGTCCTCCTCGTCCTCACCGGAGGCCCGGACCGTTGTGAAGGTGAGAGGGATTTCCAGCTCTGCAAGACCTGTAAGAACCTCTGGCGAGACACAGAGTCCCGATCCGGACTCGGCAACGCCTGACACGTCGACCTTCACTGATTTCCCCGCCTTCTTCAGCGCGTCGAGCGCCGGCTTGCGGGGGCCGAGGAACCGGATCAGCTCCGCGGCCTGTTCGTCGGCGCTTTTCGAGTGTCGCTCGTCAACAGTGAGCGTGGCCCAGCCGGGGCCGGAATAAATTCCCACGCCTTCACTTGAAGGAAACTTTTCATTGTCGGCGAGTCGGAACTCGCTGAGCAGCGAAGTCGAATCCATTCCCTGACCTGATGCCACCAGTGACGTGGTCAGGCCGGCCCAAGGTTTCAATTTAACCACAGGTTTCATTTCCATGATTGCTCTCTTAGCGTTCACTCATGCTGGCTGTGACTCTGAGTGGGAATCCGAGGTGCGCGATTCGCTTGATCTCTTCCGACTGAAGAGCAAGAGTCGAATCATTTCCGGAGAATCCGAACAGGCTGACGGTCACCTCATGCCCCTGTTCAGCCAGTTGCCTGAGTTCTACCCGCTTCCGTTCGGCGATAGAGAGGATGCTGTCCAGCTGTTCGTGAAAGTCCCGACTGGTGCGCTCATTGCAGCTGATCCTCCACTGCCCGTCGATCTCGCCCGGGCGGTCCCATTTACTGGGTCCCGGGTTGCGTACACCAGTGGGCTCAACGTCAAGGAAGGGCGTGATCTCTTCAGGTCGGAGATCTCTTCCCTTGATGACGAGCGACACCTCCGTCAATACCCAGTGGCGCTTTTCTGCTACATCCATGTCCGGCTCCTCACGGTTCAATGATCTCACGACAGGCTGCCCAGTGAACCTTTCCCATGCCGGGTTTCAGCAGCTCTGCCAGCTGCGTTCTTTGGCCAACGGTCGTGGAATCCTCGAACACACTGAAACCGCCGGCGCCCGACGAGGCGGGTGGCGCCAGAGTGTAGTTCGGAATCGTTTCGCCCGGCCCGAACGTCTCCACGTAACCGTTCGCCGGATACACGCCCCGTTCGACGGTCAGGCCGTTGAGGCCGGGCAGCGTCTCCCCGTGCTCCACGTAGAAGGATATGTGGGTCCCCTCCGGAACCACCGTCTCACCGGCTCCGGATTCGATGTAACCGTGACCGGCGAAGACTTTCTCCCCGTCGGCACGGCCACCGGCGAGCACCCGGTCCGCGTAGTAGCGGCCGTCGGTGTCCGGCCACTTCTTGTTCACGATCTGCGGGTTCGAGTCGCGCAGCGCCTGCATGACGTCGGCGCGCTCGGGCATGGGGTCCCCGGCCCCCCGGGGTCCTTCGAGGCCGTCCCGCACGGACCTGCGGGCCGCGTTCTCGACGCCGCCCTCAAGGCCCTCTTTCGCCGCCGTCCGCAGCCCGAGTCGCAGTCCGCCGCGGGCGAGGCCCGCGCCCTTGGTGCCGACGAGTTCGGGGATGAGGCGGCCGACGAACTCCGAGGGGTCCCTCTTGAAGCCGTCGACGGCCGCCTGGACGACCCGTTCGGGGTGGGAGGCGGTGGAGACCAGGCCGGCCAGCGTCATGTTGACGTTCTGCACGTAGGCGGCCGGGTGGGTGAGGTTGTACGGGTCGGTGGGGTTCAGGCCGCGGACGAAGTTGAGCAGTCCGGCCGTGCCCTTGAGCGCGCCGCCGACCACGTGGGTCAGCTCGGTGTTGACGGCCTGGTAGCCGTCCGTGAGGTCGTTGCCCAGGCGCTGGAGCGGCGGGGGCTCGGCGGGGGCGTGGGCGAGGGCCGCCTTGACCTTGCCCTGGGCTTCGGAGGCGGCGGTGTTGCGCTGCTTGCGGGCCTCGGCGAGCTTCTCGGCGGCCGCCTTGATGTCGGCCTTGCCGGGGTCGTGGAACGGCTCCGGCTTGGGGCCGGGGTCCTCGTTCGCCTTGATCTTGGCGTTGTAGGCGTCGACCTTCTTGTTGTACGCGTCGGCCGCGTCTTTGGACGCCTTCACGCCCTTCTTGTAGAGCTCGACGGCCTCCTTGGCCTGCGCTTGCGCCCACTTCACGGTGTCCGCGTACGCCTCCAGCGCCCCCGCGGCCGTGTCACAGGCCTCGGCCGCCTGCGCCCACTTGGTGGGGTGCACGCCGAACTTCTCCCGGAACGCGTCGCCGCCCTGGCCCTGCCAGCCGGAGGAGTCGACCTTCTTCAGCCCCGAACTCACCTTGTCGAAGGCACCGTGGAAGTCCCTCAGGTGCTTGGCACTCTCGCGGATCTTGTCCGGGTGGCCGTGGACCAGCTCGTCGGCCTCCTCGGTCTGGCCGAGCTGCTGCTCGCCCGGGGTGGCGCCCAGGTCGGAGGCGACCTCGTCGCCCCAGTCCTCCACACTGTCGGCCCAGTCGTGCGCACCGACGTAGTCCAGGCCCTCGCCGAGCTTGTCCGTGGTCCAGTCGACGCCCTCGCCGAGCTTCTTCTTGCCCGCGTCCCAGAGGTGCTCGCCCTCGCCCAGGAGCGAGTTGGTGAGGTCTCCGAGCCCCATCAGCCCTCCCCGCCCTGCCCGGCGGCCTTGGCGCGGGCCTCGGGAGAGGGCCCGAAGGTGTCGTCGAGGTACTGGTCGTACTCCTGGTCCGAGACACCGAACGCGCTGTGCAGGTTCTCCGGGTTGGCACCCATCGGGCCGAGGGTGTGGGAGGTCATCACGTCCCGGCCCGCGTCCTTCCACGCCTGCCCGCTGTTGGCCATCGCCTGGTCGAAGGACTCCTTGCTGTAGTCCACGTTCCCGCCGTACACCCCGGACGTGGCGATGTCGCCCCAGCCCATCTTCTCCACGTCCTCCTCCGAGGCGTACGGATTGCCGATGGCCGAGTTGGCGACCACCTTGAAGCTGCCCTCGACGTAGTGCTCCGTCTCGTAATAGGTGCCCGCCGACAGACCCGTCTTCAGGGCGAACCCGTTCCCCTCGTCGACCAGCGACCGCACGCCCCACTCCCAGCGCTCGCAGAACGACTTGAACTCACCCGTCAGCCCCTCGTGGCCGAGTTCCAGACCGGACAGCGCGATGCCGGAGAAGCCGCGCCCGGCCCCCGCCTCGCCCACCATGCCCAGCTCCTTCAACTCACCCAGCGCCTCGGTCAGCCCCTTCGCGACCAGCGCCAGCCCGTCCGCCTTCAGATCCTTGCCACCGTCGCTCATGCCGCGCCCCCCGTCTCGAAGTCCAGCGCCGCCTCGTCGGGCACGATGCCCCGCACCGGCGGGAACACCATCCCGTCCGGCCCGTCCGCGCAGTCGAGAGCCACCCCACAGGGCACCCCGGCGGCCGGCACCGACACATCCAGCAGCCGCGCCCCGAGCACCGTCTGATACGTCCACTCCCGCGCGAAGGCGCCCCGCTCCCGGGCGTAACGGGCGAGCGCCTGCTCGTCCGAGAACGCCAGGATGAACCGCACCCCGTTCCAATCGGCGGTCAGCATCCCCCGCTCCTCCACCGGCCCCGGACCGTCACCGAGCGGCACCAGCACCGGCGTCCGCCGGAACTCCGCCAGCAACTGAGCGAACCACGCTCTGGCCGCGGCCACTTCGGGGTCCTCGGGAGCCGGCTCCGGGACCTCCTCGGTCGGCTCGGGGACCTCCTCGGCCGGTGCCGGGACGTCCATGTCCACGTAGTCGTACAGGCGGGACCTCGGTCGCCGCGTGTTCGCCGTGCTGTCTTCTTCCCCGTTCTCGGACACGCTCGCCATCATCACACCGGCGCGTCGGCAGGGACAACGCGAAGCTAGGAGGCCTCGGTTGCCCGCCCGTGCCCGCCGGCGTCCCGCGCCCGGCGTCCCGGCCGGCAGGGCCCGGCCGGGACGGCACCGTACGCCACGTACAGCCGGACGGCGTCGTGCAGCCGGTAGCGGACCCGTCCGGCCCGGTCCGGCTCGCCCGCCCGGATCAACTGCCGGTGCAGCAGGTCCTCCACCAGGTCCATGGCCTGCCGCCGGGACGAGGTCACCTGGGCGACCATGTCCTCGATGCCGAACTCCACTTCAGTCGGTACCAGTTGATGAAGCGCGGCGCGTAAACCCGGAGGCAGCGGGCGGTAGTAGGCGGCCACGCTCGCCTCCAGGGACAGGTCCCCGACCCGCAGCGAACCCAGCCGGTCGCCCTCGTCGGCCAGCCGGTCCGCGAGGTCGGCCAGGCTCCGGTGCGGGCGCGCGGTGAGCCACAGGCCCGCGATGTGCAGGGCCAGCGGCAGCCCCGCGCAGGACCGCACGATGCGCAGTGCCGCGGGGCGCTGCGCCCCGGTACGGCGGGCACCGGCCAGGTCGGCCAGCATCCGGTAGGCGTCACCCGCCTCCAGCGGGCCGACCGGGGCGCGGAACTGCTCGGGCAGCGCCGACAGTTCACGGCGCGCGGCCACCAGCACGGCGCTGCGCCCGCCGTCCACGAGCAGCGGCCGGACCTGCGCCTCGGAGACGGCGTTGTCCAGGACCACGAGCACCCGGCGGCCGCTGAGCGCGTCCCGCAGCCGGGCGCGCGCCTCCTCCGCGTCCCGCGCGACGAGGGCGTCACCGAGTGAGCGCAGGATGCGGCGGACCAGCAGGTCAGGGGTGAAGGGGAGGCAGGACGCGGGGTGCAGGTCGACGTAGACCTGTCCGTCCGGGAACCGGTCGCGCACCGCGTGGGCGGTGTGCAGCACCAGCGCGGTCTTCCCGGCGCCCGGGGGCCCGACGACCACGGCGGGTCCGCCGGGCCCGGGGAGGCGGGCCGCCAGCGCCTCGACCAGCCGCTCGCGCCCCACCAGCCGTCGGCGGGGCGCCGCGGGCAGTTCGGCAGGTCCGGCCCGGGGCGCCCACGCGGGCGGCTGCTCGCCCCGGGGCAGCCGTAACAACCGTCGCGCCTCGCCGGGCGCCAGCTCCAGCGCCTCGGCCAGCAGGACGAGGGACTGCCTGCGGGGCCGGGCGGTGTGCCCGGTCTCCAGATTGCGTATGGCCCGCACGCTCAGCCCCGAGCGCACCGCGAGTTCGTCCTGGGTGAGGCAGGCCGCCTCCCGGGCCCGCACCAGCGCGAGGGCGAGCGTCGGCTCGGGCCCGGCGGGGTGCGGGTCGCTCACCCGTTCTCCCGGGCGCGGCCGGTGGCCGGTCCGGCCATGGGGCGGCGCAGCGCGGCGACGAACTTGTAGCGGGAGCCCCGGTACACCGAGCGCACCCACTCCACCGGTGTGCCCTGGGCGTCCCGCGAGTGCCGCGACAGCATCAGCATCGGCAGGCCCACGTCGGTGGCGAGCAGATGGGCCTCGCGCGGGGTGGACAGCGAGGTCTCGATCGTCTCGTCCGCCTCCACGAGATGGACGCCGTACACCTCGGCCAGGGCCGTGTACAGCGACGGGTAGGTGGCCAGCGACTGGCGCAGCCCGGGGAAGCGGCGCCCGGACAGGTGGGTGGTCTCGATCGCCATGGGGTCGCCGCTGGCCAGCCGCAGCCGCTCGATGCGCAGCACGCGGTCGCCGACCTCGATGCCGAGCAGGTCCGCGAGCCCGGCGTCCGCCGCGATCTCGCCGATGTCCAGCACCTGGGAGGCCGGCTCCAGGCCCTGGGCGCGCATGTCCTCGGTGTGCGAGGTGAGTTGCAGGGTCCGGTACAGCTTGGGCTGGGCGACGAAGGTGCCCTTGCCCTGGATGCGGTCGAGCCGGCCCTCTCCGACCAGCTCCTGCAGCGCCTGCCGGATGGTGGTGCGCGAGGTGCCGAACCGGACGGCGAGCAGCCGCTCCGCAGGCATCGCCGAGCCCGGCTGGAGTGCCTGGGTGATCTCCAGGACCTGCTGTTTGATCCGGTAGTACTTCGGCACGCGCGCGGCGCGGCGGGGCGCCCCCCTGGGGTGCTGGGCGCTGCTGACGTCGGTGGCCATGCCTGCCTTCCCGGCCGAGTGTGTGGGGGCTCCCGTTATAGCGACCAACTGCCCTATGGTCTAGTCCAACTGAAGCCAACAGGTCTAGTCCAGCAGGCGCGCCGGACCAAAGGGGACGGACGCGCTCCGGTGACTTTCTCGTAACGGCCCGGATCGTCTTCCGAACCACCCTTGACACCTCAAAAGGTCTAGGCCAAGCTCCAGCGTACTGGTCTACACCATTAGTGGCCAGGTCCCGAGCCCTACGTGCAACAGCGTCGTACGCAGGTCACCGCCGAGGGCGTGGGGGGATAAGTGGCATCCCTGAGGAGGGTGGCGTGAAGCGCAAGCTTGCTGCCGCGATCGTGATCGCGGGCATGATGGTCTCCGTCTCGGCGTGCGGCGGCGACGACGGCAAGGACACGGGCAAGAACGCGGGACCGGACAGCTTCAAGGGCCAGACCCTGACGGTCTGGACGATGGACGGCTCCGCTCCGCCCCAGTGGTCCAAGGACGTCCAGGCCGCCTTCGAGAAGAAGACGGGCGCGAAGCTGAAGTTCGAGATCCAGAAGTGGGACGGGATCCAGCAGAAGATCACCACCGCCCTCTCCGAGTCCAACCCGCCGGACGTCATCGAGGTCGGCAACACCCAGACCCCCGCGTACGCGGCCACCGGCGGTCTCGCCGAACTGGGCGACCTCAAGCAGCAGATCGGCTCGGACTGGACCCCGTCGGTCTCCCAGTCCTCCGTGTACGAGGGCAAGCAGTACGCCGCGCCGTGGTACTTCGCCAACCGCGTCGTGATCTACAACAAGAAGATCTGGGCCAAGGCCGGCATCAAGGACACCCCGAAGACCCGCGCGGACTTCTTCAAGGACCTGGACGCGATCGGCAAGAAGACCTCCGCCGAGCCGCTCTACCTGCCCGGCCAGAACTGGTACTTCTTCGACGGCCTGACCATCGGCCAGGGTGCCGACCTGGTGAAGAAGGACGGCGGCAAGTACGTCTCCAACCTCGGTGACCCCAAGGTCGCCGCGGCCATGGAGGTCTACAAGAAGTACGCCTCCTACTCCAAGGCCCCCAAGGACAAGGACGAGGCCACCCCGCAGCAGGCGACGATCTTCGCCAAGGGCAAGACCGGTGCCTTCATCGGCATGGGCTGGGAGGCCGGCACGGCGATCCAGGCCAACAAGGCCATCGAGAAGGACCTCGGCTACTTCACCATCCCGGGCGAGACGGCCGACAAGCCCGAGGGCGTCTTCCTCGGCGGCTCCAACCTGGCGGTCGCCCAGGGCAGCAAGAAGCAGGCCCTGGCCAAGGAGTTCCTGAAGATCGCCCTGTCCGACCAGTACGAGGGCGAACTGGCCAAGCTCAACGGCGTCATCCCGAACAAGGAGTCGCTGCAGAGCAACCTCAAGGGCAACGGCGCCGCCGAGGCCGCCGCTCCCGGCGCCGCGGCCGGTGGCACCACCCCGCTGATCCCCGAGTGGGCCGCGGTGGAGAACACCCCGAACCCGATCAAGTCGTACATGACCGCGGTGCTCAACGGAAAGGCCCCGGCGGACGCCGCCAAGCAGGTCGAGTCCGAGATCAACAAGCGCCTGGCCCAGCAGAACTGATGACCCGCGCCGGGGGGTGTCGGCGGACACCCCCCGGCTCAGTCGTTCGTACGGCCGGTACGGCCGGTACCGCCACGGAAGAGATGGCAACTCATGTCAGTGCAGACCGAAGGCACGGACACGGCCGGGGGGCCCGCTGTCCACAAGGCCCGGACACCGGGGCCGCCCAGGGACGCCGACCGCGGCTCCGGGTCCCCGTCCCGCCGCGGTGGCGCCGCCCCCTACCTGCTCCTGCTGCCCGCACTGCTGGCCACGCTGGTCCTGCTCGGCTGGCCCCTGGTCAAGAACGGCATGCTGTCGTTCCAGAACCTCAATCCGCGGCAGCTCATCCAGCACCTCACCGAGTGGAACGGCGTCGACAACTACAAGGAAGTCCTGACCGGTTCGGACTTCTGGCACGTGGTCGAACGCTCGGTGGTCTTCACCGCCGCCAACGTCGTCCTGATCATGCTGATCGGCACCCTGGTCGGGCTGCTGCTGGCCCGCCTCGGCAAGAAGATGCGGCTCGTGCTCCTGCTGGGCCTGGTGCTCGCCTGGGCCATGCCGGTCATCGCCGCCACCACCGTCTACCAGTGGCTGTTCGCCCAGCGCTTCGGTGTCGTCAACTGGGTGCTTGACAAGGCCGGCTGGCACTCCATGGCCGACTACAACTGGTTCGGCTCCCAGCTCTCCACCTTCTCCGTGATCACGCTGCTGATCGTCTGGCAGTCGATCCCGTTCGTGGCGATCAACCTGTACGCGGCCACCACCACGATCCCCAGGGAGCTGTACGAGGCCGCGTCGCTCGACGGCGCCGGCGCCTGGAAGAGCTTCACCTCGGTGACCTTCCCCTTCATGCGGCCCTTCCTGTACGCCACGACCTTCCTCGAGGTCATCTGGGTCTTCAAGGCCTTCCCGCAGATCTTCGCGCTGAACGAGGGCGGCCCCGACCACCTCACCGAGACCCTGCCGATCTACGCCTTCGTCCAGGGCGTCGGCAACCAGCACTTCGGCGTGGGCGCGGCCATCTCCTTCCTGACCATCGTGGTGCTGCTCGTCATCACCTCGTACTACCTGCGCATGGTGCTCAAGCAAGAGGAGGACGAGCTGTGAAGCGCTCCGTCTTCGGCCGTATCTGGCCCAACGCGACCGCCCTCATCCTCTTCGTCGGCTTCGCGTTCCCCGTCTACTGGATGTTCGCCACGGCCCTGAAGCCGACCGGCGACATCATCTCCGAGAACCCGGTGTGGCTGCCGACGAACATCACCTTCGGCCACTTCCGGAAGGCGGTCGACGCGGACCACTTCTGGACCCTGGTCGCCAACTCCGTGACCGTCACGGTCTGCGCGGTGCTGATGTCGCTCGTCATCGCCCTGTTCGCCGCCTTCGCGCTGGCGCGCATGCGGTTCAAGGGCCGGCGGGCCTTCATCGTGACCTTCATGCTGGCGCAGATGGCGCCCTGGGAGGTCATGGTCATCGCGATCTACATGCTGGTCCGCGACAACGACATGCTCGACAGCCTGGTCCCGCTCACCGTCTTCTACGCGATCATGGTGCTGCCGCTGACCATCCTGACGCTGCGCGGCTACGTGGCCGCCGTGCCGAAGGAGCTGGAGGAGTCGGCGATGGTCGACGGCTGCACCCGGACCCAGGCGTTCGTGCGGGTGATCTTCCCGCTGCTGGCCCCCGGACTGATGGCGACCTCGCTGTTCGGCTTCATCACCGCCTGGAACGAGTTCCCGCTGGTCCTGATCCTCAACAAGGACATCGAGAAGCAGACGCTGCCCCTGTGGCTGTCGCAGTTCCAGACCGCCTTCGGTGACGACTGGGGCGCCACCATGGCAGCCTCGTCCCTGTTCGCGCTGCCCATCCTGATCCTCTTCATCTTCCTGCAACGCAAGGCTGTCAGCGGTCTCACCGACGGCGCCGTGAAGGGATGACCCGGCCGATGACCACACTCGCCACCACCGGTTCCGGCAGCGGCTCCGCCGCGGGCGACACCCTCACCCGCGACGCCCTCGCCGTGCTCCAGCCGGGCTTCGACGGCACCACCGCCCCGGACTGGGTGCGCCGCCGCATCGGTGAGGGCCTCGCCTCCGTCGCCCTGTTCGGCCGCAACGTCGTCAGTGAGGAGCAGGTCACCGCGCTCACCGCCGAACTGCGCGCCGAGCGGGACGACCTGCTGGTCGCCATCGACGAGGAGAGCGGCGACGTCACCCGCCTGGACGTGCGCACCGGCTCCTCCTTCCCCGGCAACCACGCCCTCGGGGCCGTCGACGACCCCGCTCTCACCCGGGGCGTGGCCCGCGAGCTGGGCCGGCGCCTGGCCGCCTGCGGTGTCACCTTCGACTGGGCGCCGTCCGCCGACGTCAACGCCAACCCCGACAACCCGGTCATCGGGGTGCGCTCCTTCGGCGCGGACACCGGCCTGGTGGCCCGGCACACCGCCGCCTGGGTCGAGGGCCTCCAGTCCACCGGCGTCGCCGCCTGCACCAAGCACTTCCCCGGGCACGGCGACACCAACGTCGACTCCCACCACGCGGTCCCGCGCATCGACGTGGACGTCAAGACGCTGTACGAGCGTGAACTGCCGCCCTTCCGCGCCGCCATCGAGGCCGGCACCCGGGCCGTCATGAGCGCGCACATCCTCGTCCCCGCCCTCGACCCGGACCGCCCCGGCACCCTGTCCCGGCGGATCCTGACCGACCTGCTGCGCGGCGAACTCGGCTACCAGGGCCTGATCGTCACGGACGGCATGGAGATGCGGGCCATCGCCGGCACCTACGGCCTGGAGCAGGGCGTGGTCCTCGCGATCGCGGCGGGCGCGGACGCGATCTGCGTCGGCGGCGGCCTGAACGACGAGGGCACCGTGCTGAAGCTGCGGGACGCCCTGGTGTCCGCGGTGCGCTCCGGCGAACTGACCGAGCAGCGGCTGGCCGACGCGGCGGCCCGGGTGCGGGAGCTGGCGCGGTGGACCGCCGGGGCGCGGGAGGGCGCCGGAGCCGTCGCGCCCGAGCCGGAGATCGGCCTGGTCGCGGCCCGCCGGGCGCTCACCCTGACCCGGTCCGGCGCGCTCGCGCCGGTCACGGAGCCGGTCCACGTCGCCCGGTTCAACCCGGCCCCGAACATCGCCGTCGGCGACGAGACCCCCTGGGGCGTCGCCGCCGAGCTGGACCGGCTGCTGCCGGGCAGCACGGCCGGCACCTACGGCGGACCCGAAGCGGGCCGTGCGGCCCTCGCGGCGGCGGCCGGCCGGCGGGTCGTCGCCGTGGTCCGCGACGAGCACCGGCACGACTGGATGGGCTCGGCCCTGGACGTGCTGCTCGCCGCCCGCCCGGACACCGTGGTGGTCGAGATGGGCGTACCGCAGGCCCCGCCGCGCGGCGCCCTGCACATCGCCACCCACGGCGCCGCCCGCGTCTGCGGGGTGGCGGCGGCGGAAGCCGTCGTGGCGGGCTGAACCACCCGCACCGCCACGCCCACGGCCGGCACCGGAGCCTCACCGAGGCTCCGGTGCCGGCCGCTTCTGCTTGTCCGACCAGCGGCATTCCGGCGGCAGTTGGGCGGCACTTTGACGGGGGTACCGGCCGGTAATCGTTGACACCCCAATTGGTCTAGTCCAGCTTGGGAGGGCGCTACAGTTCGATCACCACGGAGCGACGGCATGCACCAGCCCTCCCCTTTCCTCCATCGAGCGGCGTCCGGCCGCCCCTACTTCAGCGCGGACGGCGAGACCTACCTCGCCCCGACACCCCTGCGCCACCTGGAGAAGTCCCGCCCGCTGCGGGTGCTCTCCGAAGAGGACTTCGCGTTCTGGCAGACGTACGGCTACGTCGTCGTCCGCGAGGCCATCACCCCCGGCGACGCCAAGAGCCTGCTGGAGTTCGCCTGGGACTTCCAGGACCTCGACCCCGACCGCCCCGACACCTGGTACGAGGAACCGGAGTTCCGCTCCGAACTCGACCAGCACCTGTTCATCTACGGCTTCGTCGAGGCGTACCACCACCAGCTGATGTGGGACAGCCGCCAGGCGCGGCGGGTCCACGACGCCTTCGTGGACGTGTGGGACTGCGAGGAGCTGTGGGTCACTCTCGACCGGCTGAACCTCAACCCGCCCAATGTGCGGACCCGTTCGCGCTCCCTGATCGAGCCCACCGACGAGGGCTTCGACATCGAGCTGCACTGGGACGTCGACACCACCCTCGCCGTGCTGCCGCAGCGGGTCCAGGGCATCATCGCCCTCAACGACACCCGGCCCGAACTCGGCGGCTTCCAGTGCGCGCCGGAGCTGTTCCGCCGCTTCGAGGAGTGGCGCGTCGCCCAGCCGCCGGGACGCGACCCGATCCGGCCCGCCGTCGACCGCGCCGAGTTCCCCGTGGTCCGGCCCGACCTCCAGGCCGGTGACCTGCTGATCTTCAACGGCCTGCTGGCGCACGGTGTCGCGCCCAACCGCTCCGACAGTGCCGTCCGGGCCGTCCAGTACGTGTCGATGATGCCCGCCCTTGAGGAGCACACCCGGCTGCGGACCGCACGCGTCGACTCCTGGCGCACCCTCGCCACCCCGGACTGGAACGGCACCCTGCTCGGCGACGCGCGCCGCCCGGAGGCCCTGCGGTACGGACCCGCCGAACTGACCGGCCTCGGCCGCAGACTGCTGGGCCTCGACTCCTGGACCGGCGGGGAGGGCGCACAGTGAACCGAATCTGCCTGACCCTGCCCACCGACCGGGCCTGCTCCGCCACCATCACCGCGATCCACCGCGAGGCCGTCCACGCCGCCGGCCGGTTCGGCGCCGACGTCCAGCTCCTGATCCTCGACTCCTGCGACGACCGCACTCGCGCCGGGCACGCCGCCGTCGTGGCCGCGCTGCCGCCTGCCGCGGACGTCACCGTGCACCATCTCGGCGAAGGGCCGCAACGCAGCTTCCTGCGCCGGGTGATCGACCGGTCGGGACTGCCCGAGCCGGACCGGCTGCTGCGCCTCCTGCTGCCGGCCGGCGTCTCCTACGGCTCCTGCACCGACCGCGCCTTCCTGCTGGCCACCGCGCTCGGCTGCCACTCGGTGCACCGCCGGGACTCCGACAGCACCTACCAACTCCACGGCGGCGAACCGGTCTTCCCCGTCCACCACGAACTGCCATGGCTGGGCAGGCCCGCCGCCGAGGCGTCGGCCGCGGGCCTGCGCACCGACCTCGACCCGGCCCACGCCCACCGCCCGGTTTCCCTGGCCGGCGCCTCCTTCATCGGCGAACTCTCCGTCGACGTAGGGGAGATACGGCGCCGCGACGAGGGCCTCTACCACGAGGTCGTCGGCCTGTGGGCACCCGCCGGCTGCTCACCCGAGGACAGACGGCGGCTGGTCGAGGAGTCCTTCACCGGAGCGGGCACCGCCCCCTTCACCGAGGACCGCTCCACGCTGACCCTGGTCGACCCCATGCGGGTCGACATGTGCAACATCGCCTTCCACCACGAGGTGTACGAGCGCGTCCCGCTGCCCCCGGCCACCGACACCATCGGCAGCGACTACTTCCTCATCCACCTCGTCCACGACGCCCGGCTCCCCGGCATCCTGCACAACCGGCACATCGAGAACTTCCACACCCTCGAACGCCGTACCGACGCGGGCTTCACGGCCTACCAGACCCGCTACGTGAAGTTCCTGCTCTCGATGCTCCACCTGCACCACGTCTACGCCCGGATGGCCGCCGAGGGCGACCGGCTGCTGGACGCCCGGCAACGCGTACGGACCGGACGGATCGCGGAGCTGCTGCGTGAGAGCACCGGCCTCGACCACGCCGAGAACGAGTGGCGCCTCGACCGGCTCGACACCGCCTACCGCAAACTGGGCGGCCGCCACGCGGAGTTCGCCGAGCGGCTGACCGGGCAGCGGGCCCGGTTGCTGGCCGAGGCCCCCCGGGACATGGCGGACTTCGCCCTGCTGACGGAGGCCTGGCCCGCCCTGGTCGACGCCGCGCGGCACACCGCACCCGGGCCCGGGGAACGGTGACCGTGGAGATCAGCACGCGGCTGGCCGCCGCACTGGCCGCCGCCCCGGCCGACCGCATCGTCTACGACCTCGACGGCGTCGCCGCCCAGTACGACCGGCTGGTGTCCGAACTGCCCGGCGTCCAGGTCCGTTTCGCCCTGAAGGCCTGCCCGGTGGACGAGGTGCTCGCTCGGCTCGCGGACCGCGGCGCGGGCTTCGACGCGGCGAGCCCGGCGGAGATCGTCCAGGCCCTGCGCACCGGTGTGCCCGCCGACCTGATCCACTACGGCAACACGGTCAAGTCCGACGCGGACATCGCCGAGGCCCACCGGCTCGGCGTGCGCACCTTCGCCACCGACAGCGTGCAGGACATGGCGGCCGTCGCCGAACACGCGCCCGGCGCCCGGGTGTTCTGCCGCCTCGCCACCAGCGGGGACGGCGCCCTGTGGGGCCTGAGCCGCAAGTTCGGCTGCTCGCCCGGTGACGCCGTCCGGGTCCTCACCACGGCCGCCGCCCGCGGGCTCGTCCCGGCCGGTCTGTCCGTGCACGTCGGATCCCAGCAGATGACGTACGAGGCATGGCAGCAGGCCCTGGACACCCTCGCCGAGGTCCTCGACGCCCTGACCGCGCGAGGAGTCGTCCCCGACCACGTCAACCTCGGCGGCGGCCTCCCCGCCCTCGGCTGCCTCGACCGCCACGGCGAGCCCCTCGACCCGCCCCTGGACAAGATCTTCACCGTGATCCGCGAGGGCATGGAGCGCCTGGCCGGCCTCACCCCGGCCCCGCTCCGCTTCGTCGTGGAACCGGGCCGCCACCTGGTCGCCGACCACGGCGCCGTCCGCGCCCACGTGTACCGGCTCACCGAGCGGGCCCAGCCGGACGGGACGCGCACCCGCTGGCTGTACCTGAGCGTGGGGAGGTTCAACGGCCTGTACGAGATGGACCAGCTGACCCACCGGCTGGTCTTCCCCGCCCAGGCGGAACGCGCCGGCGAGGAGTACGTCCCCGCCGTCGTCGCGGGTCCCACCTGCGACAGCGACGACGCCTACGGCGGCGGCCGGTACCCGGTGCGCGTCCCCGCGTCCGTCGCCTCAGGCGACCCGGTCTGGATCCTGTCCGCCGGCGCCTACGCCACCAGCTACACGACCCAGGGCTTCAACGGCATCCGCCCCCTGCCGTGCGTGTGCGCACGCGGCCCGGAAGGACAACGCTGACATGACCGACGTCATACGCGGCCTCACCGAGGCCGACTGGCCCCAGGTCGCGGCCCTGGAGGCAGGGGCGTACGCCGACACCGCCCTGACCGAGGGCGAGGCCGCGCTGCGCTCCCGGGCCCGGGAGGGCACCTGCTTCGTCCTGGACCACGGCGGCCGGGTCGCGGGCTACGTACTGGCCCTGCCGTACCCGATGTTCCGCTACCCGGACCTGACCCGCCCGGAGGCGGCCGCCCACCGCTCGGCCAACCTCCATCTGCACGACCTGGTCGTCGGCGCGCCGCTGCGGCGCAGGGGACTGGGCAGCGCGCTGGTGCGCCACCTGACGCACGCGGCCGGCGCGCGCGGCTTCCGGACGATCTCGCTGATCGCCGTCGGCGGCAAGGAGCCCTTCTGGCGGGCCAACGGCTACCGCGCCCACCCCGGCGCCCGGCTGCCCGCCGGGTACGGCACCGACGCGGTCTACATGTCGGCCCGGGTGGCCGCGGCCCTGCGGGAGGCGAGCTGATGACCACCACTGCCGACGCCGCGGGAGGCGAGCCGAGGACCACGGCTGTCGACCCCGCGGGCTTCCGCCGCGCCAAGTGGGCGATCGCCTGCCTGTTCTGCTTCCTGGGTCTGCAGTACGCCACCTGGGCCAGCCGCCTGCCCGCGCTCAAGGCCAGGCTCGACCTGGGCGCCGGCGAGCTCGGGCTGCTGCTGATGGCCTGCGGGGCGGGCGCGGCGGCCTCCTTCCCGCTCGTCGCCCACCTGATGCGCAGGCTCGGTTCCCGGCGCCTGTCCCTCGCCTCCGCCCTGTGCCTCACCGCGCTGCTGATGGCCCTCTCCGTGGTGCCGGACTACCCGCTCGCGCTGCTGGTCGTCTGCGCCGACGGGGTCGCCGTGGGCTGCCTGAACGTCGCCATGAACGCCCAGGGCGCCGCCCTGGAGAAGGCGTACGGCCGCACCGCCATGTCCCAGCTGCACGCGACGTTCAGCGCGGGCCTGCTCGCCGCCGCCCTGCTGGCCTCCGGGAGCACCGCCCTCACCGCGTCGGTCCCGGCCCACTTCGCGGTCGCCGCCGCGCTGTCGCTGCTGCTCCTCGCCCGCGCCCGCACGGGCCTGCTGACCCACGAGGAGCCCCGCTCCGCGGGGGCCCGGCCCGGGGAACCCCGGCCGGAGGAGCCCCGGTCCCGGACGAGGTGGGCGCGGCCCGGCCTGCCCTCCGCCATGACCCTGCTGATGGGCTGCGCCATGACGTTCGGCACGATCACCGAGGGAGCCATGAACGACTGGTCGACGCTCTACATGAAGGACGTCGTCAAGGCCCCCGCGTCGGTCGCGCCGCTGGGCATCGCGGTCGTCTCGGTCATGATGCTGCTGGCCCGGGTGCGCGCGGACCGCTGGCGCGGCCGCTGGGGCGACGGACGCGTCGTGCGCACCGGCAGCGCCGTCGCGGGCGTCGGCCTGGCCCTCGCCCTCGCGGCCGGCGGCGTGCTGCCCACCCTGCTCGGGTTCGCCTGCGTCGGGCTGGGCGCGGCCGCCGTCACCCCGTGCGTCTACGTGGCCGCCGCCGCCCGCGGCTCGGACGCGCTGTCCCTGGTCGCCGCGATGGGGACGACGGGGCTGCTCGCCGGCCCCGCGCTGATCGGGTTCGTGGCGGGCGCCGGCGGTCTGACCCTGGGCATGGCCACGGTCGCGGCCTCGGCCCTGGTCGTCACCCTGACCGCCACCCGCATCCCCTGGCGGTCCCGCGTCCCGGCCCCCGCCGGGTAGGCCCCGGCCAGGCAGGACCGGCGGCCAAGGTCCCTCCGCCCGCCCGCTCCCCATATCGCCGAACACCCCCGGGATACCCCCGGGGGTACTCGTGCTACCGTCGAAGACATACCCCCGGGGGTAATTCTCCCGGGTCGTCCAGCGACGGAAGGGAGCCACCTCGTGTTCTTCGTCGACACGATCGAGGTGTCGGGACTCGGCAACCGCGGCTATCTGGCGGGCGGCGAGCGGACGGCGGTGGCCGTCGACCCGCCACGCGACATCGACCGGATGATCGAGGCGGCGGCACGGCGCGGGGTGCGCATAGCGCACGTCGTCGAGACGCACCTGCACAACGACTACGTCACCGGCGGCCCCGAACTGGCCCGGGTCACCGGCGCCGCCTACCTCGTGCCCGCCGCGGCCCGCGTCGCCTTCGCGCGCACCCCGGTCCACGACGGCGACCGCACGGTGGTCGACGCCGCCGCCGGACTCACCCTGCGCGCGGTGGCGACCCCCGGGCACACGCCGCACCACACCTCCTACGTGCTGGAGGCGGACGGCACCCCGGTCTCGGTGTTCACCGGCGGCTCCCTGCTGATCGGCACCGTCGGCCGGCCCGACCTCGTGGAGCCCCGCCTTACCGAGCGCCTCGCCCGCGCCCAGCACGCCTCCGCGCACCGGCTGGCCACCGAGCTGCCCGACGACACCACCGTCCTGCCCACGCACGGCTTCGGCAGCTTCTGCTCGTCCGGCCAGGCGCACGGGGAGACCACCACCATCGGCAAGGAGAAGGCCGCCAACGAGGCCCTCACCCGGGACGTGGACACCTTCGTCGACGACCTGCTCGCCGGCCTGGACGACGTCCCCGCCTACTACACGCACATGGCCCCGGCCAACGCCGCGGGGCCCGCCCCGGTCGACCTCACCCCGCCCGCCCCGGCCGACGCGGCCGAGATCGCCGCCCGGCTCGCCGCGGGCGAGTGGGTGGTGGACCTGCGCAACCGGGTCGCGTTCGCCGCCGGGCACGTCTCCGGCTCCTTCAACTTCGAGGCCGAGGGCCAGCTGGCCACCTACCTGGCCTGGCTGATCCCCTGGGGCCGGCCGGTCACCCTGCTCGCCGAGTCGGCCGAGCAGCTCGCCGCCGCCCAGCGTGAACTGGTGCGCGTGGGCATCGACCGGCCCGCCGCCGCGGCCACCGGGGACCCGCGCGACTGGGTCCGCCCCGGCGACACCCCGGCCTCCTTCCCCCGGGCCACCTTCACCGACCTCGCCGCCCGGTACCCGGCCCAGGACGTCGTCGTCCTCGACGTACGGCGGGACCTGGAACGCGCGGGCGGGTTCGTCGAGGGTTCGGTCCACATCCCGCTGCACACCCTGCACCGCCGGCTCGAGGAGGTCCCCGGCGGACAGGTGTGGGTGCACTGCGCGGGCGGCATGCGCGCCGCCGTCGCCGCCTCCCTGCTGGACGCGGCAGGCCGCGAGGTCGTCGCCGTGGACGACGCCTTCGGCGCGGCCGCGGACGCAGGTCTCCCGCTCCGCCTCGGCTGACCGCGCCGGATGCCGAAGCCGTCCGTGCACCACCACCCGTACCCACCGAGGGAACAGGAGCGCAGAGCCCAGATGAGCATCTTCCGACGAGACGCGCGCGCCCCCGGCCGGGTGACCGTCCGGCAGGCAGCCGCCCGCACCGGCCACGACGGCACCGCCGGACGCGCCGCCGACAAGTTCGCCGACGCCGCCGACGCCGTACTGCTGGACATCCGCGAACCCGACGAATGGCGGGCCGGGCACGCCCCGCGCGCCGTGCACCTGCCGCTGTCGGGGCTGACTGCCGGTGCCGGGCTGCCCGCCGCGGTACGGGCCCGGCCGCTCGTCGTGATCTGCCGTTCCGGCAACCGCTCCCGGCGGGCCGCCGAGCTGCTGGCCGCCCGGGGCGCCGACGCCGTGGACGTGATCGGCGGCATGCGGGACTGGGCCGCGGCGGGACTGCCCGTCGTGGACGAGCGGGGCGGGGACGGGACCGTCGCGTGAGTGCTCTCCTGCTCGCGCTCGCCGCCGGGGCCGTCATCGGCCTGGCGCTCGGCGCGCTCGGGGGCGGCGGCAGCGTCCTGGCCGTCCCCGCCCTGATCTACCTGCTCGGCTTCACCCCGGTCGCGGCCACCACCGCCAGCCTGATCGTCGTCGGCGTCACCTCCGCCACCGCGCAGTCCGCGCACGCCCGGGACGGCCATGTCCGTTGGCGCACCGGGCTGTTGTTCGCCGCCGCGGGCATCGGCCCCGCCGTGCTGGGCGGAGCGCTCGCCGCGCGGCTGCCCGGGGCCGCGCTCACCGCGGGGTTCGCCGTGGTCGCGGCGTTGGCCGCGGTACGGATGCTGCGCCCCAGGCCCGCGTCCGGCACCACCGAGCGGGTGCGCCCCGGCCGGGCGGCCGCGGCGGGCGCGGGACTCGGCGCGGTCACCGGTGTCCTCGGCGTCGGCGGCGGCTTCCTCGCCGTGCCCGCGCTGGTGAGCGTGGTCGGCCTGCGGATGCGGGACGCGGTGGGCACCAGCCTGCTCGTCATCACCGTCAACTCACTGGCCGCGCTGGCCATGCGGGCCGGCACGGCCGACGGGCTGGACTGGGCCGTCGTCGCGCCCTTCGCGGGGGCGGCGATCCTCGGCGCCTGGGACGGCAGACGGCTGGCCTCGAAGGTGTCAGGGACCGCGCTTCAGCGCGTCTTCGCGGTGGTGCTCCTGGCCGTGGCCGCGTTCATGCTGATCGACGCGGTGGTGTGATGAACCGCCGCCCGCCCGTCACGGCGCTGGGCCGTCCGCCGCCCCGCGCGGGCCCTCACGCCAGCGACAGGAAGAGCCGCTCCAGGCGGGCCCGCAGCTGCTCGGGGTTCTCGCCGTCCGCGCGAGCGGACTCCATGTCGGTCATGCACTGCTGCAGGCCCGTCGCGATGAGCGCGAAGCCCGCGCGGTCCAGCGCCCGGGACGCGGCGGCGAGCTGCGTGATCACGTCCTCGCAGTCGCGGCCCTCCTCGATCATCCGGATCACGCCGGAAATCTGGCCCTGCGCGCGGCGCAGACGGTTCAGGACGGACTTCAGCTCCGCACCCGCGAGTTCCAGTTCCACCATCGCTCCTCGACCGATACCCCTAGGGGTACTGTACGTCCCGGTCCGGGACGGCGTCGACCAAGAAGGATCCCCGCCATGAACGCCCCCCACACCCCCCTCACCCTGCGCGTCGACGAGATCGGCGACCGGCTGCGCGAGCCGGCCGTCATCGACGTGCGCACGCCCGGCGAATACGCCTCGGGCCATCTGCCCGGCGCCCTGAACATCCCGCTGGACCGGATCAGGCACGCCCTGCCCGAGATCCGGCACGCCGCCGAGCGCGGTGACGTCCTGCTGGTGTGCGCCTCCGGGGCCCGTTCCGAGCGCGCCGGCCGGCTGCTGGCCGAGCAGGGCGTCCACACCGCCACACTGGCCGGCGGCACCACCGCCTGGGCGGCCGCCGGCCACGACCTCGAGCGGCCCGCCGCCTGCGACCCCCGTTCCGGGTGGAGCATGGAACGCCAGGTACGCCTGACCGCCGGAACGCTGGTCCTGGCCGGGATCGTCCTCGGCCTCCTCGTCCACCCGGCCTTCCAGATCCTGTCGGCCGGCATCGCCGCCGGCCTGGTCTTCTCCGCACTCACCGACACCTGCGGCATGGCGGCGATCCTGGGCAGGCTGCCCCACAACCGCCCCCGCCCGGCCGACCTCGGCGCGACCCTCACCGCACTGCGCGCCCGCTGAGCCGCGCCCCCGCAGGGAAGGCGCGTCAGCTCGCGGCGGCTCTGGGGGAACCCTCCAGGCAGACCGGCGGCAGGGGGAACCAGCGCATGCGTTCGAAGGCGAGGGGCAGGCCCGTGGGGCCCTCGTCCAGGCGGCCGGGGCGGGAGGTGAGCAGGTCGCGGGCCTGGTCGAGCTGGGCGGCCAGCGCCTCCTCGCCGAGCCGGCGACGGCGGGAGGGCGGGGCCGTGATCCGCCCGTCGGCGGTGAAGCCGACCTCGGTCAGCCGCAGCAGCGGGTCACCGGTGCCGGCGTGGTGGTGCCACCGGCCGGTGCCCGGGTCGAACCGGTAGTCGGGCAGCAGCCGGTGGCCGTACGTGGCGATCAGGTCGACGGCGTCCACCAGGTAGTCGCGGACGGTGTCGCTGATGAAGTAGTTGAAGTTCAGGCGGATCCAGCCGAGCTTGATGCCGTCGCACCCGCGCGCGACCTCGTCGAGCAGGGCGTGCGAGGTGGCGGAGTCGATCGCCAGCAACCGGTGCCCGTACGGCCCCGCGCAGGAGCAGCCGCCGCGCGCCTGGATCCCGAACAGGTCGTTGAGCAGCGCCACCACGAAGTTGTGGTGCAGGTGGGAGCCGTCACCGTGGCGGACGCGGAAGGAGACGATGGACAGCCGGCGCGCGTGCCGGTTCCCCAGGATCTCCAGCCCGGGGTTCGCGTCCCAGTGGGCCAGCGCGTGGCGCCAGTGGCGTTCCTCGGCCGCCTGGATGGTGTCGGTCCCGACCGCCCGCTTGAGGGTGAACACCAGCCCCGCGCGTACGGATTCGACGATCGCCGGGGTGCCGCCCTCCTCCCGGGCGACCGGGTCGTCCAGGTAGCGGTGGCCGAGCGGGTCGACGAAGGTGACCGTGCCGCCGCCGGGCACGGTGGGCACCCGGTTGCGGACCAGGTCACGGCGTACCACGAGCACCCCCGGCGTCTGCGGGCCGCCGACGAACTTGTGCGGGGACAGGAAGACCGCGTCCTTGTGGTCGCCCGCGCCCGGCGCGCTCGCCGCGACCCGGATCGGCACGTAGGGGGCGGCGGCCGCGTAGTCCCAGAACGACAGGGCGTTGTAGGCGTGCAGCAGCCGGGCGACGCGGTCGGTGTCGGTCAGGATGCCGGTGACGTTGGAGGCGGCCGAGAAACTGCCGATGCGCAGCGGCCGGTCCGCGTGCCGGCGCAGCCCCGCCTCCAGCGCCCCGAGGTCGATGTGGCCGTCCGCGTCCTCGTCGATCACCACGACGTCGGCGACGGACTCCCGCCAGGGCAGTTCGTTGGAGTGGTGCTCGTAAGGCCCCACGAACACCACGGGCCGCTCGGCCGGGGGCGGCGGCGGGCCGGGCCGGCGCAACTCCAGGATGCCGACCAGCTTGTTGACCGCGGCCGTGGCCCCCGAGCCGCAGAAGATCACGACGTCGTCCTCGGTCCCGCCGACCGCCTCCCGCACGATCCGGCGGGCGTCCTCGCGCAGCCGGGTCGTCTGCAGTCCGGTGCGGGAACTCTCGGTGTGGGTGTTGCCGTAGCCGGGCAGCACCCGCTCCCGGACGAAGTCCTCGACGAAGTCGAGCGCCCGGCCGGACGCGGTGTAGTCGGCGTAGACGATCCGCTTGGGCCCGTACGGCCCGTCCAGCACCTCGTCGTCGCCGATCAGCCCGCGCCGTATGCGTTCCAGCAGCGGCGCGGCGGCCGATAACGGCGAGGCGCTCACGACCGCGCCCCGAGGGTGCGCGCGGGCGGTCGCCGCCGTACGTCCGGATCGTCGGGCCTCGCTCGGGTGCCGGTCATGACCGCGCCTTTCGCGTCGTCGCCGCCCGCGGCCGACGTCCGGCCGGCCACGGAGGACACGGTGGATCGAGAGGTCGACGACCTGCGCCGAGCGCCGTCGGGCCGCCGCGCTAGCCGTCGCGACGCATACCCTACCGGGTATTTTTCCAGGAGCGGCGGCGGAGCACCGTCGCTCCACGAAATGACCGAGAGTCGACGTGAACACGGCGCTCACGCGGCGCTGTTGCATGCCGCGACTGCGAGGTGTCGGCGCGGGTGCTCAGGCGGTACCGGTAACCGGGTCGCCTCGGAAGACCTGGCCGGCGTGCCAGGTGCGGTGGACCTCCGCGACGGGCCGGACGCCCGGCCGGGGGCCGATCAGCGGACGGTTCGCGAGCGCCGTGACATGGTCGCGGCTGCGGTGCTGCGCCCGGCGCCTCCGTCGATGACCGGGCCGCCTTCCGCATACACTCGCGGAACTATTCACTCAACGTTTCCTGAACCCCGCCGGGGAATCCCGCCACTTTTCCCTGTTGCGCATTCCGATACACCATTGATCGCCCTCAAAGACCCGGCGCAAGCAGGGTCAGCCGCAGCAACGCGGCGACTGCCAGCGCCGCAGGAAGGGCGTACCACCACCGGCGCAGCCACTCGGCCTTGACGAAGACCCACGTCAGCAGCGCCAGCACGCAACAGAAACCCAGGCCGACCCCGGCCGCGACACGAGAACCGGTGACGGCCTGCCGGTCCCAGGACCCGTCCGGCTCGACCATGTAGGACGTGAGCACGACGTACCCGGTGACGAGGGCCGCCAGAGCGAGCACGACGGCACACACACCCGTGCCGATCCGGCTGGAGATCCCCGGTCGTCGATCTCCACGCTCGACGGTGGTCGAACCTGCGCCTGAGCTCACCGCAGCGCCTCCTTCGCGTCGTCCAGTTTCCGGTCGAAGCCCCGACCGTATCCCTGGGCGTTCGGGTCCTCGTAGTACGGTCCGCCGTTGTAGCGGGCGGCCAGTTCCTGCATCTGGGCTCGGGTCATCTGTTCCGGCGGCACGTCGGCGAAACCACTCTCCGCCTTGAGTTGGGCCAGGTACTCCGAGGCGATGAATATGTTCTTCGACGGGTCCTTGACGGCGCCTACGACAACGTCCCGCTGCATGTCGGTGAGGTGGTGCGGGTCGTAGCCGAGCACCTCGGCGGCGCGGCGCACCTGAATGGACAGCGGCCCCATCGATGTGTCGTCCGGGTCCTCTTGACCAGGAAGGATCTTCCGGCCTTCGAAGGCCGCGTCGTCGAGCCAGCCGGGGTCGCCCTCCACTTCCTGCCAGGCGATGCCGGCGACCATCTCGGGTGGCAGGCCGGAATCGTGCGCGGCGGCCCGGATGAGGTCACTGTTGGCGGAGATGTACTCGCGACGCTTGTCGTCGTCGTTGGACCACATCCAGTAGTTGTTGCCCTGGGCCTTCGGCAGCCCGTCGATGCGGGTCTCGATCCGCGACAGGATCTCGTTCGCCACGACGTCGTCGCCCATGGTCGGGATCGCGTCCACTTTCGGTCCTGCCCCCGGCAGTTGCGCGTAGGGGTTGTCGCTTGCCTGGTGTGCCTCGGTGAGCAGCGGCCCCAGGCTTTTCAGGAACTGCCCCGGGTCCCCGACGGGACTCTGGAAGTCAGGAAGAGAGCGGTAGGCGGCCTTGATGTCGGCAATGCACTGCTCGCGTGCTTCGGATTCCACGCGCAGGGCGTCGCCGTAGTGGTCACTGGTCTGGTGGTAGTACCGCTCGGCGTCCTCGCGTATCGCGTCGACGTCAACGGTCACCTCCGCGAGCCAGTCCAGCACCCCGGTACTGGCCCGCAGGTCCTCCCACTGCCGCATGGGCTCGGCAGCCCGCGCAGTCGGCGTGACCGCGCTGGCCTCACGAGACATCACTTCGGACAACTGCTTCTCGGTCACCTTGCCGCTCTTGTAGTGACTCTTGGCGGTGGAGACCGCGTCCGAGTACGTGGTGAGAGCGGTACTCACCGTCCGGAAGGCTTCCGACAGAGTGTCGGTGAGCTCCTTGGCCTCCTTCAGCCGTTTGGCGTACAGGTCGCGGGCTTCGCTCTGCCAGTCCACTTTCACGGCCTTGCGGAAGGCCTCATCGGTGGTGTGGATGAGTTTCTGCAAACGAGTGAACTCCGCAGCACTGCGCTCTATGAGGGCCGGGTTCGCGTCCTCCAGGAACGCGACGTCCTCGCGATGGGTCACTGCGGATCACCGGTTCCCAGGTTCGGTGTAACGCCCGGACGTCAGGACGGAGTTCAGCTTGGCGTGCACCCCGTCGTCATACTTCGTGTACGTGTTGTCGGCCGACCTGAGCTTGCCGGCCAGTGCCGCCAGCAGCACCACCGCGTCGTCGTACTGGTCCTGGGCGAACCGTGCGAAGGTCTCGGCGTTCGAGGCTACGTCTGGATGGGCTCGGGGAGCACGGCACATCGTCGCGTTCTCTCCGTCCATGCGCCCCTCGTACAGGACTCCCGCGATCTCGAGCAGGACATGAGAACTGCCGTTGATGGAGGCAGCGTTCACGGCGAACCCGTCCCCGTGTCCGGACGGCCCAGCGGCTGATCCGCCACCGCCCATGTCGGCGGGCAGCTGGTTCAACTGCGTGTGTGCCGAATGTGATTGCCTGGCAAGGGCATCTGCTTTGAGCTGTGCCCATTCCTCGTCCCACGACATGATGTCAGCCCCCCGTCGTCCAGCTGTCGCACTGTCGCATCACATGTACATGCGTTCGCCAAGTTTGCCATGAAAGTGCAAACAGATGATCAAAGTCGATCGGTCGGCGGATGTGCTGGAGCTGAGGAATCTTCCCCTACGACGTGCACCCTGCGGCCTGACGTGCGCGAGCAAGCGCCCGCGGACACCGCCGCACCCCCTCCAGGCCCATGTCGGTGAAGCCCGGTCAGGGTGCGGCGGCAGCCGTTGCTCAGATGTCCCGGAAGATCTCGATCTGCGCCCCGATCGAGTTCAGCCGTTCCGCGAGGTCCTCGTAACCGCGGTTGATGACGTAGACGTTGCGCAGCACCGACGTGCCCTCGGCGGCCATCATCGCCAGGAGGACGACCACGGCGGGGCGCAGGGCCGGCGGGCACATCATCTCGGCGGCGCGCCAGCGGGTGGGGCCCTCGACCAGGACGCGGTGCGGGTCGAGGAGCTGGAGGCGGCCGCCCAGGCGGTTGAGGTCCGTCAGGTAGATGGCGCGGTTGTCGTAGACCCAGTCGTGGATGAGGGTCTGGCCCTGCGCCACCGCCGCGATGGCCGCGAAGAAGGGGACGTTGTCGATGTTCAGGCCCGGGAAGGGCATGGGGTGGATCTTGTCGATCGGGGCTTCGAGCTTCGAGGGGCGGACGGTGAGGTCGACCAGGCGGGTGCGGCCGTTGTCGGCGAAGTACTCCGGCGACCGGTCGTGGTCGAGGCCCATCTCCTCCAGGACGGCCAGCTCGATCTCCAGGAACTCGATCGGGACCCGGCGCACCGTCAGTTCCGACTCGGTGACCACGGCGGCGGCCAGCAGGCTCATCGCCTCGACCGGGTCCTCGGAGGGGGAGTAGTCGACGTCGACGTCGATGTTCGGCACGCCGTGCACGGTCAGCGTGGTGGTGCCGATGCCCTCGACCTTGACGCCGAGCGCCTCCAGGAAGAAGCACAGGTCCTGGACCATGTAGTTGGAGGAGGCGTTGCGGATGACCGTGACGCCGTCGTGGCGGGCGGCCGCGAGCAGCGCGTTCTCGGTCACGGTGTCGCCGCGCTCGGTCAGGACGATCGGGCGGTCGGGGCGGACGGTGCGGTCGACCTGGGCGTGGTACTGGCCCTCGGTGGCCGCGATGTCCAGGCCGAACCGGCGCAGCGCGATCATGTGCGGCTCGATGGTCCGGGTGCCGAGGTCGCAGCCGCCGGCGTAGGGCAGCTTGAAGTGGTCCACGCGGTGCAGCAGCGGGCCGAGGAACATGATGATCGAGCGGGTGCGGACGGCCGCCTCCGCGTCGATGGCCGCCATCTCCAGCTCGGCGGGCGGCACCAGTTCCAGGTCGACGCCGTCGTTGATCCAGCGGGTGCGCACCCCGATGGAGTTGAGCACCTCCAGCAGGCGGTACACCTCCTCGATCCGGGCCACCCGGCGCAGCACCGTGCGCCCCCTGTTCAGCAGCGAGGCGCACAGCAGCGCGACACAGGCGTTCTTGCTCGTCTTGACGTCGATGGCACCGGACAGCCGGCGGCCGCCGACCACCCGCAGATGCATCGGGCCGGCGTAGCCGAGCGACACGATCTCGCTGTCCAGGGCCTCGCCGATACGGGCGATCATCTCAAGGCTGATGTTCTGGTTCCCGCGCTCGATGCGATTGACGGCGCTCTGGCTGGTGCCCAGCGCCTCCGCGAGCTGCGTCTGTGTCCAGCCACGGTGTTGCCGGGCGTCACGGATGAGCTTGCCGATGCGTACGAGGTAGTCGTCTGCCATGAGGCTGAGGTTATCTCAGATATGAGATGGCGCCCGCCGGGGGGTCCATTCGGGTGATGTCCCGTCAACGCTCCCTGGCCGTACGGGTGCGACGCCAGCCGAAAGGTCCGGGCAAATCGACCGATGTCGTACGACGTCCGGTACTGCTGTGGGTGTGTCGCGGCCCGTGCTTGCCGCCGGTGGTGAGGGACCAGGAGTGGCGGTTGATGTTCAGCCGCACCCCGGGCAGGATCCGGAAGCTCTTGCGGAAAGTGAGCGCCATGGACGCCTCCTTCGGTGGTGTTCGGGTCGAGCGTCGCTCAACTCGGATACCCCGTAGCCGCTTGGAGATGGCAGGCGGCCGCGGACGGTCGTGGGCCGGTGTCCGGTGTGCGCCGGTCCGCCCCGCGCGGGATGCTCGACTGTGGCCGACGCCACCGGAAAACGGCGGGGGCCGGGCCCGGCCGGGCATGACCAGCCGACGCCCATGTACTAGAGTTATCTCGACATCGAGATATCTGCCGAGGCGCACCGTGGTCGCCACTCCAGTAAGGCTGACCTAACTTAGCCTGACCTCACTGGATCGCCCAAGCCGGCGTGGCGGCACGATTGACGGTGGTACGCGCACATCAATGAAGGAGACTGTCGTGTCGGCGAACAGCTTCGACGCCCGCAGCACGCTGCAGGTGGGCGACGAGTCGTACGAGATCTTCCGGCTGGACAAGGTGGAGGGCTCGGCCCGGCTGCCGTACAGCCTCAAGGTCCTGCTGGAGAACCTGCTCCGCACGGAGGACGGCGCGAACATCACCGCCGACCACATCCGCGCCGTCGGCGGCTGGGACTCCCAGGCCCAGCCGTCGCAGGAGATCCAGTTCACGCCGGCCCGCGTGATCATGCAGGACTTCACCGGCGTCCCCTGCGTCGTGGACCTCGCGACCATGCGTGAGGCCGTGAAGGAGCTCGGCGGCGACCCCGCCAAGATCAACCCGCTGGCGCCGGCCGAGCTGGTCATCGACCACTCCGTCATCGCCGACAAGTTCGGCACCAACGACGCCTTCAAGCAGAACGTCGAGCTGGAGTACGGCCGCAACAAGGAGCGCTACCAGTTCCTGCGCTGGGGCCAGACCGCCTTCGACGAGTTCAAGGTCGTCCCGCCGGGCACCGGCATCGTCCACCAGGTGAACATCGAGCACCTGGCCCGCGTCGTCATGGTCCGCGACGGCAAGGCCTACCCCGACACCCTGGTCGGCACCGACTCGCACACCACCATGGTCAACGGCCTCGGCGTCCTCGGCTGGGGCGTCGGCGGCATCGAGGCCGAGGCCGCGATGCTCGGCCAGCCGGTCTCCATGCTCATCCCGCGCGTCGTCGGCTTCAAGCTGACCGGTGAGCTGCCCGCCGGCACCACCGCCACCGACCTCGTGCTCACCATCACCGAGATGCTCCGCAAGCACGGTGTGGTCGGCAAGTTCGTCGAGTTCTACGGCGAGGGCGTCGCCGCCACCTCCCTGGCCAACCGCGCCACCATCGGCAATATGTCGCCGGAGTTCGGCTCCACCGCCGCGATCTTCCCGATCGACGACGAGACCCTGAACTACCTGCGCCTGACCGGCCGCTCCCAGCAGCAGGTCGCGCTCGTCGAGGCGTACGCCAAGCAGCAGGGCCTCTGGCTGGACCCGAAGGCCGAGCCGGACTTCTCCGAGAAGCTCGAGCTGGACCTGTCCACGGTCGTCCCGTCCATCGCCGGCCCGAAGCGCCCGCAGGACCGCATCGTCCTCGCGAACGCCGCCGAGCAGTTCAAGCTGGACGTCCGCAACTACGTCGACGACCTCGACGAGGCGGGCAAGGAGTCCTTCCCGGCCTCCGACGCCCCGGCCGTCCACCCCAACGGCTTCCCGTCCAACCCGTGCCCGGTCACCGCGCCCGACGGCACGACCTACGAGCTGGACCACGGTGCGGTGACGGTAGCGGCCATCACCTCCTGCACCAACACGTCCAACCCGTACGTCATGATCGGCGCCGCCCTGGTCGCCAAGAAGGCGGTCGAGAAGGGCCTGACCCGCAAGCCGTGGGTCAAGTCCACCCTCGCCCCGGGTTCGAAGGTCGTCACCGACTACTTCGAGCGGGCCGGCCTCACCCCGTACCTGGACAAGCTGGGCTTCAACCTCGTCGGCTACGGCTGCACCACCTGCATCGGCAACTCCGGCCCGCTGCCGGAGGAGGTCTCCAAGGCCGTCAACGACCACGACCTCGCCGTCACCTCGGTCCTCTCCGGCAACCGGAACTTCGAGGGCCGCATCAACCCCGACGTCAAGATGAACTACCTGGCGTCCCCGCCGCTGGTCGTCGCGTACGCCATCGCCGGCTCCATGAAGGTGGACATCACCCGGGACGCCCTGGGCACCGACCAGGACGGCAACCCGGTCTTCCTGAAGGACATCTGGCCGTCCGAGGCCGAGGTCAACGAGGTGGTCGCCGCCGCCATCGGCGAGGACATGTTCTCCAAGTCCTACAGCGACGTCTTCGCCGGCGACGCCCAGTGGCAGGCGCTGCCGGTCCCGACCGGCAACACCTTCGAGTGGGACGCCGAGTCGACCTACGTCCGCAAGCCCCCGTACTTCGAGGGCATGGGCATGGAGCCGGAGCCGGTCTCCGACATCACCGGCGCCCGCGTCCTGGCCAAGCTGGGCGACTCGGTCACCACCGACCACATCTCCCCGGCCGGTGCCATCAAGGCCGACACCCCGGCGGGCAAGTACCTCACCGAGCACGGTGTGGAGCGTCGTGACTTCAACTCCTACGGCTCGCGCCGGGGCAACCACGAGGTCATGATCCGCGGCACGTTCGCCAACATCCGCCTGCGCAACCAGATCGCGCCGGGCACCGAGGGCGGCTACACCCGCGACTTCACCCAGGCGGACGCGCCGGTGTCGTTCATCTACGACGCCTCGCGCAACTACATCGAGCAGGGCATCCCGCTGGTCGTCCTGGCCGGCAAGGAGTACGGCTCGGGCTCGTCCCGCGACTGGGCGGCCAAGGGCACCGCGCTGCTCGGCGTCAAGGCCGTCATCGCCGAGTCCTACGAGCGCATCCACCGCTCGAACCTGATCGGCATGGGCGTCCTGCCGCTGCAGTTCCCGGAGGGCGCCACCGCCCAGTCCCTCGGTCTGACCGGCGAGGAGACCTTCTCCTTCACCGGCGTCGAGGAGCTGAACAACGGCACCACGCCGCGTACGGTCAAGGTCACCACCGACACCGGTGTCGAGTTCGACGCGGTCGTCCGCATCGACACCCCCGGTGAGGCCGACTACTACCGCAACGGCGGCATCATGCAGTACGTGCTGCGCAGCCTGATCCGCAAGTAGCACGCACGAGCGGTACGACGGCCGAGGGCCGCACCCCCCGCACCGGGGGTGCGGCCCTCCGCCGTGCGCCCGTGCACCGGGGGTGCGGCCCTCGGTGTGCGCCCGTGTGCCCGGGGGCGCGGCCCCCGGTGTGCGCTCACTCGAGCGGGATGTCCGGGATCTCGATACCCGGGACGCCCGGCGACTCCCCGTTCTTCGGCAGCGCCACCTCGGCCCAGATCACCTTGCCCTGGGGCGTGTACCGGGTGCCCCAGCGCTCGGTCATCTGCGACACCAGGAACAGGCCCCGGCCGCCCTCGTCGGTCGTCGCCGCGTACCGCAGGTGCGGGGAGGTGCTGCTGCCGTCGGCCACCTCGCAGATCAGCGTGCGGTCCCGGATCAGCCGGACGTGGATCGGCTCGGAGGCGTAGCGGATGGCGTTGGTGATCAGCTCGCTCAGCACCAGCTCCATGCCGAAGCCCAGCTCGGCCAGGCCCCATTCCTCCAGCTTCTCGGACACGGCGCCGCGCATCCCCGACACGGCGGCCGGGTCGCCCGGCACGTCCCAGTCGGCGACGTTCTCCGGCGGCAGCGCCCGGGTGCGCGCGATCAGCAGCGCCACGTCGTCGCCGGGCCGCTCGGGCAGCAGCTCGTCCAGGACCGCCTGGCAGCTCTCCTCCGGCGCCCGGTCGGGATGCCCCTCCAGCGCCCGGCGCAGCAGCTCCATACCCACGTCCAGGTCGCGCCTTCGGTCCTCGATGAGCCCGTCCGTGTACAGCACGAGCTGGCTGCCCTCGGGCACGTCCAGTTCGGCCGTCCGGAACGGCATGCCGCCCAGGCCCAGCGGCGGCCCGGCCGGCACGTCGGGGAAGGTGGCGCTGCCGTCGGGGTACACCAGGGCCGGCGTCAGGTGTCCCGCGCGCGCGATGACGCAGCGGCGCGAGACCGGGTCGTAGATGGCGTACAGACAGGTGGCGCCCACGATCTCACCGGAGGTGTCCGCGCAGGCCTCGTCCTGGTCGATGCGGCCGACCAGGTCGTCCAGGTGGCTGAGCAGTTCGTCGGGCGGCAGGTCGAGGGTGGAGAAGTTGTGCACGGCGGTGCGCAGCCGGCCCATCGTCGCGGCGGCGTGCAGGCCGTGCCCGACCACGTCCCCGACGGCCAGTGCCACCCGGCCGCCCGGCAGCGGGATCACGTCGAACCAGTCGCCGCTCACGCCCGACTGGGCGGGCAGGTAGCGGTAGCCGACGTCGAGGGCGCTCTGCTCGGGCAGCGCCCGCGGCAGCAGGCTGCGCTGGAGGGTGACCGCCAGCGCGTGCTCGCGGGCGTACCGGCGGGCGTTGTCGATGCTGACCGCCGCCCGGGCCACCAGCTCCTCCGCGAGCGACAGCTCCTCCTCGTCGAACGGGTCACGTTTGGAGCGCCAGAAGTTGACCATGCCCAGCACCACCCCGCGGGCCTGGACGGGGGCGCTGATCAGCGAGTGGATGCCGAAGTCCACGATCTGCCGGGCGCGCTCGGGGTCCTGTGCGTGCCAGCCCGACGCGGACGACAGGTCGGTCACCAGCTGGGTGTGGCCGGCGTCGTAGCCGACGGCCTGGGGGGTGGAGGGCAGGAAGTCGATCAGCCGGCCCCGCTCGTAGAGCGGGTGGTCGTCCCGGATGCCGCTCACGGCGACGCGCCGCATGTCCGTCGCCGTGGGGCCCGGCTCCTCGCCGTGCAGGACGGCGTCGGCCACGTCCACGGTGATGAAGTCGGCGAACCGGGGAACGGCGAGCTGGGCCAGCTCGTCGGCCGTGCGGACCACATCGAGGCTGGTGCCGATGCCGAGGCCCGCGTCGTAGAGCAGCTCCAGCCGCTCCCGGGTGACCTCGGCGCGGCCCGAGACGGCCTGCAGCTCGGTGGAGTCGCGGAGCGTCACCACGGTGCCCCTGGGGCCGCCCGCGGGGTGCGTGGGCCGCTGGTTGACCGCCAGCAGCCGGCCGCCGGCGAAGTGCACCTCGTCGGTCGCCTCGCGTCCCGAGGAGAGCAGCTCCACCATGTCGGCGTCCAGGCACGTCAGCTCGCGCACGGTGTGCCCCTCGGCCTGCGCGGGCAGCTCCAGCAGCCGCCGGGCCTCGTCGTTGGCCAGCAGCAGCCGCCCGTTGTCCTGGACGATGAGGACGCCCTCGCGCACCGAGTGCAGCACCGTGTCGTGGTGCTCGTACATGCGGGTCATCTCGTCCGGGGCCAGACTGTGGGTCTGCCGCCGCAGCCGCCGGCCCACGAGTGCCGTGCCGCCGGTCGACACCACGAGGGCCGCCGCGCCGGCGCCGAGGATGATCGGCAGCTGCCGGTCCACTGCGTTGGTCACGTTCTTCACCTTGAGCCCGGCGGAGACCAGCGCCGTCACCTTGCCCCGGTCGTCCCTGATCGGCACCGTCGCCTGCACCTCGTGGCCGAGCGGGCCGTGGACGCTCTCGGTGTAGACGTGGCCGGCCAGCGACGGCGCGATCTTGCCGACGAACCGCTGCCCGATCTTGCTCGGGATGGGGTGCGTGTAGCGGATGCCCTTCTTGTCCATGACGACGATGAAGTCGACGCCCGCGCTCTTGCGTCCCGCCTCGGTCATCGGCTGGAGCACCTGCGACGGGTGGGGCGAACGCAGTGCCTCCACGACGCCGGGGGAGTGCGCGAAGGTCTGCGCGACCGCGATGGACCGGCGCTTCGCCTCCGTGCTGGTGTCACGTTCCGACTGCAGGACGAGGGCGAAGACGGCGCAGACCACGAGCACCACGACCAGCGCCACCTGGAGGACGAACACCTGCCCGGCGACGCTGCGAGGACTCTTGCCGATCATCGAGCGCCATGAGATGTGCCCGAATCGGCCGATTCGGTCCGACATGCGACATTTCTAACACTGGCGTTTGCCGGTGACTACGGCTGGTCCAAGCGATGGACGTCACACAAGCCCCGGAATGAGCCTCGGGAGCGCTCCCAAAAATCGAAGCGCATCACCATTGTCTCGCGGGGCGGTTGGAGTTGCTCGGGGGGGGGGGGGGGGGGGGGGGGGGCGGGCGCGGGGGGGGGGGGGGGGGGGGGGNAAAACATTGTCCGGGGGGGGGGTTTGTTTTGGGGGGGGCCGCCCGGGGGGGGGCGGCCGCCGGGGCCCCCGAGCCGGGCAGGTGAGGGGGGTGTCCCTGCCCGGGTGGTGCCGGCTTGTGGAGGAGCGTGAGGTCCTCGGTGGACCTCGTCCGATGGTGCGACAACGTTGTCTTGTGGTCTGCACATGACTTTACCGCGTCAACCGACAACGATGTCAACCTACTTGAGGCCCCCCGACCGGGTGATCCCGGGGCGTGCCCGGGCCGCCGTACGCGGTCTTCCGTGTGACGGGTGGCGCACGCTACTGTCCCTGCGGCTTGTGCGACCGGTGGTGCGCGACCCGTCCGTCAGGAGGAAGGGCCGCGCCATGCGTTTCCGTCCCATGTCCCTGCTGCTGGCCGGGGTGCTCGCGATGAGCGGTGCCCCCACGGCCCTCGCGGCGACCGCAGCTCCCCCCGGCCCCGTCGAGGACCGCCTCGTCAAGGACCCGACCCCGTACGTCGACCCGCTGATCGGCACCAGGAACGGCGGCGACGTCTTCCCCGGCGCCGTCGTGCCCTTCGGCATGCTCTCCTGGAGCCCGGAGAACACCAGGGGCGACGCCACCCGCACCGCCGCCCCCGGCGGCTACCAGTACGACGCCACCCGCATACGCGGCTTCAGCCTCACCCACATGTCCGGCACGGGCTGCGCCGGCGGCAGCGGCGACATCCCGTTCTTCCCGTACGCCGGCGAGGTCACCTCGTCCCCGGCGAGCGACACCAAGGACGCCGTCTACGCCTCCGGCTTCAGCCACACCGACGAGACCGCCGGACCCGGCCACTACAAGGTCAGCCTCGCCTCCGGCGTCACCGCCGACCTCACCGCGACCGCCCGCACCGGCTCCGCCCGCTTCACCTTCCCGGCCGACAGGCCGGCCTCGCTCCTGGTGCGCACCGCCAACTCCGAGGTCGGCTCCACCGACTCGGCGGTCACCATCGACCCCGCCACCCGCACCGTCTCCGGCTCCGTCACCTCCGGCGACTTCTGCGGCTACCTCGACCCCGAGGGCCGGCGCGCCTACTACACCCTCTACTTCACCGCCCGCTTCGACCGCCCCTTCAAGGCCAACGGCACCTGGCAGGACGGCACGCTGAACCCGGGGGCCACCACCGCCACCGGCGGGACCGGTGGCTTCTCCGCCGGCGGGCGGCCGGTCGCCGGCAAGGGCGCCGGCGGGTACGTCGAGTTCGCCCCCGGCACCGGCCCGGTGAACGTCAAGGTCGGCATCTCCTATGTCAGCCGGGCGGCGGCCGCGGCGAACCTCGCGGCCGAGAACCCGCCGAAGCGCTCCTTCGAGGCGGTGCGGGACGCCGCCCGGGCCGCCTGGCGCGACCGCCTGGGCGCCGTCCGGGTCGGCGGCGGCACCGACACCGACCGCACCACCTTCTACACCGCCCTCTACCACTCCCTCCTGCATCCGAACGTGATCAGCGACGCCGACGGCCGCTACCGGGGCAGTGACGACAAGGTGCACCGGGTGGCCCGCGGCCACCGGGCCCAGTACGGCACCTTCTCCGGCTGGGACGTCTACCGCGACCAGGTCCAGCTGCTCACCCTGCTCGACCCGCGCACCGGCTCGGACGTCGCCCAGTCGCTGTACGAGCTGGCCCGGCAGAACGGCGGGGTGTGGGACCGCTGGCTGCACGGCGCGAGCGGCACCCACGTCATGAACGGCGACCCCGCGCCCACCGCGCTCGCCGGGATCAGGGCCTTCGGCGGCACCGACTTCGATCTGCGCGGCGCGCTGGACTCACTGGTCCGGGCGGCCACCGTGCCCACCGAGCAGGACCTGTCGGCGGCGGGCAAGCCGGTGCTCTCGGTCGGCCAGCGGCCCTCGCTCGACAAGTACCTGGCCAAGCACTACATGCCGTCCGTCTCCAACGCCTGGGGCGGTGCCGCCGAGACCCTGGAGATGTCCACGGCGGACTTCTCGCTCTCCCAGCTCGCCACGGCGGCGGGCCGCAAGGGCACCGCGGCGGCCTTCGCCCGCCGCGCCCAGTGGTGGCAGAACAACTTCGACATCGCGGCCGTCCCCGGCGACGCCGACGACAGCGGCGGCTACATCGCCAACCGCAGGGCCGACGGCAGCTGGGTCACCGGCTTCACCCCCGACACCGGCAACGGGTTCGTGGAGGGCACGGCGGCCCAGTACACCTGGATGGTCCCGCACGACCCGGCCGGGCTGTTCGCGGCCATGGGCGGCACCGGCCACGCCCTGGCCCGGCTCGACGACTTCTTCCACGACGCCGACGGCGGCTGGGCCTTCACCGGCAGCGGGGGCACCAAGTCCGAACTGGACAACGAACCCTCGCTCAACGTCCCCTACCTGTACGACTACGCGGGCGCCCCGTACAAGACCCAGGAGACGGTCCGGGCGGCCATGCGCCGGCTGTGGTCGGCCGAGCCCGGCGGCATCCCCGGCAACGACGACCTCGGCGCCATGTCCGCCTGGTACGTCTTCTCCGCGCTCGGCATGTATCCCCAGGTCCCCTCCCGGGCGGAACTCGTCCTGGCCTCACCGCTGTTCGAGCGCGCCGAGATCCACCGCCCGCACGGTCACGACATCTCCGTCCGCGCGCCGGGAGCGGCCTGGGACGCGCCGTACGTCCGGTCCCTGAAGGTCGACGGCCGCAGCAGCGACCGGCCCTGGCTCCCGGCCTCGTTCGTGCGGGACGGCGGACGGCTCGACTACACGCTCTCCACGACCCCCGACCGCGCCTGGGGCGCGACCGAGCCGCCGCCGTCCTTCCGCGCGGGCGAGCAGCCGTACCAGATCGGCGTCGGCCCGACCGCGGCGACGCTCGCGCCCGGCGCCTCCACGAAGGTCGCCATCCGCGCCCTGGCACTGAACGGCGGCACCGGACCCGACGTCCGCTTCCGCGTCGAGACCCCGGACGGTGTCACCGCCACGCCCGCCGAGGGCACGGTGACCGACGGCGCGCAGCAGATCACGCTCACCGCCGCCGCCGCGGCCCACCAGGGCTTCTACGACGTCAAGGTCACGGTGACCTCGGACGGCGTCTCGTACGGGCAGCCGGTCGCCCTGACCGTGGCCGCGCCCGGCACCCTCCTCGCGGCCTACAACAGCACCGGCGTCTCGGACGACACCGGCGACCACGACGAGGCCGACTTCGACGGCGGCGGCTGGAGCTACTCCCGCCAGGCCCTCGCGGCGGCGGGCCTGACCCCCGGGGGCCACGGCAGCGTCGACGGCCTCGGCTTCACCTGGCCCGACTCGCCCGCCGGCCGCCCCGACAACGCCTCGGCCGCCGGCCAGAGCGTCGACCTCGCCACCCCGGCGGCGAAGCTGTCCTTCATCGGCAGCGGGGTCAACGGGAACCAGCAGGCCACGGCCACCGTGACCTACACCGACGGCAGCACCGGCACCATCGCCCTCGCCTTCACCGACTGGACCGTCGGCGGGGGCGGCGGCACCGTCCAGTACGGCAACGAGGTGGTCGCCAAGACCGCGTACCGCAACGTCGCGGGCGCGGACAAGGACCCGGTGGCGACCTACGTCTTCGCGACCGAGCCGTTCGAGGCACCCCCGGGCAAGGCCATCCGGAGCGTGCGGCTGCCCGACGACACCGACCTGCACGTGTTCACCCTCGCGGTGGGCTGACCCGCGCGGCACGAAGGCCGCCCCCCGGATCCTCCCGGGGGGCGGCCTCGTGTCGTACGGCGGGTGCGTCAGCCGAGCAGCTCCACCTCCGCCAGCGTCGACTCGGAGTCGAGGACCAGCCGGTACTTCGCGTACGAGCCCGGCTTGGCGATCGTGAACGCCCGGGTCTGCCGGTCCCAGGCGAACGACTCCCCGAAGCGGTGGTCCAGGGTGCGCCAGGTCGTGCCGTCCGCCGAGCCCTGCAGGGTCCAGCCGGCCGGCGCCTTCGTGTGGTCGGCCGCCGAGGTCAGCGTGTACTGGACGGGCTTGCCGGCACCGGCGACCGGGAGGTCCACCGACGTCACGGTCGCGCTCGTCGCCGAGGTGTCGTCGAACAGGGCGCCGTCACCCTTGAGCAGGTCGGCGCGCGGCGAGGGCACCTTGTCGTCCTGGGTGATGGAGACGGGCGCCGCGTTCCGGCCGCTGCCCCAGGTGGAGGGCTTGGGCCCCATGAAGAACTGCAGCACGCCGCCCTTGGCCAGCAGCGAGTGGGGGAGCGAGGTCGACGTCCAGGGTCGGCCGTTGACGGTCACGCCCTGTACGTAGATGTTCCTCGCGCTGTTGCGCGGCGCCTTGATCACCAGGTCCCGGCCGTTCTCCAGGTGCACGGTCGCCTTCTTGAACAGCGGGGAGCCGATCGCGTACTCGCCGCTGCCCATGACCAGCGGGTAGAAACCGAGCGAGGAGAAGAGGTACCAGGCCGACTGCTCGCCGTTGTCCTCGTCGCCGTGGTAGCCCTGGCCGATCTCGCTGCCGGTGTAGAGGCGGGAGAGCGCCTCGCGGACGTGCTGCTGGGCCTTCCAGGGCTGGGCGGCCGCGTCGTACATGTAGATCACGTGGTGCGCGACCTGGTTGGAGTGGCCGTACATGCCCATCCGCACGTCCCGGGCCTCCGTCATCTCGTGGATGACACCGCCGTAGGAGCCGACGTAGTCCGGGGAGGCCGTCTCCGGGGTGGCGAAGTACGTGTCGAGCTTGTCCGCGAGACCCTGCCGGCCGCCGTACAGGTTGGCCAGGCCGCGGCTGTCCTGCGGGGCGGTGAAGGCGTAGCCCCAGCCGTTGGTCTCCGTGTAGTCGTAGCCCCACACGCGCGGGTCGTACTCGGCCGAGTCCAGGCGCCAGTCGCCCTTGGCGTCACGGCCCTGGAAGAAGCCCGCCCTGGCGTCGAAGAGGTTCACGTAGTCGCGGGCGCGGTTGAGGAAGTACTTCGACTCCTCCTGGTAGCGCTTCTCGCCCGTCTTCTCGTACAGCGCCTGGCCCATCCTGGCGATGCCGTAGTCGTTGACGTAGCCCTCCATCGCCCACGACAGGCCCTCGTGGGTGTCGGTGCTGGTGTAGCCGAGGAACGGCGAGGTGCTCATGCCCTTGCGGCCCACGCCCGACGCCGGGGGGACGACCGTGGCGTTCTTGACCGCCGCCTCGTACGCCGCCTTCGCGTCGAACTTCACACCCTTGACGAAGGCGTCGGCGAACGCCACGTCCGAGGAGGTGCCGGTCATCAGGTCGGCGTAGCCGGGGGAGGACCAGCGGGAGGTCCAGCCGCCGTCCTTGTACTGCTGCACGAAGCCGTCGACCATCTCACCGGCCTGAGCGGGGGTCAGGAAGGAGTAGGCCGGCCAGGTGGTGCGGTAGGTGTCCCAGAAGCCGTTGTTGACGTAGACCTTGCCGTCGATGATCTTCGCGCCGGTGTGCGTCGGGGTGTCCGGGCCCGGCATGGCGGAGAACGGCGAGGCGTACCGGTCCTTGCCGCCGGCCCTCTCGAAGCCGGAGTTCGGGTACAGGTACAGCCGGTACATGCTGGAGTACAGCGTGGTGAGCTGGTCCGGGGTCGCGCCCTCCACCTCGACCTTGCCGAGCAGCTTGTCCCAGGTGTGCCGGGCCGCGCTCCTGACCGTGTCGAAGGAGGTGCCGTCCGGGATCTCCTGGGCCAGGTTGTCCTTCGCCTGGTCGACGCTGATCAGCGAGGTCGCCAGGCGCAGCCCGACGGTGTGGTCCGCGCCCGCGTCGAACCGCAGGTAGCCCTTCACACCGCTGGAGCCGCCGTCGGTCACCGGCTTGTCGAAGACGCCGTAGACGAACAGCCGGGTGGCGCCCGTCGACAGGCCCGACTTCACGTCCGAGTAGCCGGTGACGACACCGTGCTCCTTGTCCAGGGTCAGCCCGGCCTGTTCGGTGACGTTGTCGAACACCACGCTCGCGTCCGCACCCGGGTAGGTGAAGCGCAGCGCGGCCGCGTGGTCGGTCGGGGCTATCTCCGCCTTCAGGCCGTTCTCGAACCGGACGCCGTAGTAGTACGGGCGAGCGGTCTCGTTCTCGTGCCGGAAGGCCAGTTCGCGCGCCTCACGCCCGGTGTCCGGGGTGCCGGACGCGGCGGACGGCATGAGCTGGAAGGTCTGCCGGTCGCCCATCCAGGGGCTGGGCTCGTGGCTCGCGCTGAACGCCTGGATCGTGGGCAGGTTGTCGTCGTTGTTCGCACGTGCGTACTCGTACAGCCAGCTCAGCGAGGACGCGTTGGTCACCGGCGTCCAGAAGTTGAAGCCGTGTGGAAGGGCGGCCGCCGGGAAGTTGTTGCCGCGCGAGAAGCTGCCGCTGGAGTTGGTGCCGCGGGTGGTCAGCGCGTAGTCCGACAGGTGTGCCTTCGGCTTCTCCGGGGCCACCCGGCGCAGCGCGACGTCGTCTATCCAGCCCCGGAACTTCGCCGGGCCGTCGGGGGAGTCGTACGCCACCAGGATCCGGTCGACGGTCTTGCCCGCCGCCACCGAGCCGATCCGCGAGGCCACGTCGTTCCACTGGTTGACGTACAGCGCCTTGGACGCGCCCTGGCCGCGCGGCGACAGCGGGAAGCCGTGCTGGTCGCTCGCGCCCAGGTCGCTCAGATAGGTGCCGTCGGTGAAGGCCAGGTCCACGGAGACGTTGGTGGCGTCGTAGTCGCGGTCGCCGTCGGCCATCGACGGGAAGACGCGGTACGACAACCGGGTGTCGCCCGTGACCTTCACGTTCACGTCGAAGACCTTGTTGGACGAGTACGCCCGGCCGGCCGCGGTGTGCCGTCCGGCGTAGCGCAGTGCCCGCTTTCCGGTGAATCCGGCCCGCGCCTTGGCCGTCGGGGAACCGCTCGGCCCCTTGTCGACCAGCGACAGCATGTCCTGCGGCACCGGGCCGCCTCCGCCGCCGGTGGAGAACTGCACGTCGGCGAGTTGCAGGATGCCCGCGGCGCCGTTGTTCCCCGTCACGTCCAGCCGGAAGTGCTGGTACTCGGCCGGTTCGACGAGGTCGTAGGACTTGGTCTGGAACCGCTCCGGGAAGGACTCGCCCGAGCGGCTGTCGAGGGTCTTCCAGTCCTTGCCGTCCGTGGAGCCCTGGAGCGTCCAGTCCCTGGGGTCGCGCTCGGCGTAGTCGTTGGCCGAGGTGAGGGCGTACGTCACCAGTTCGACCGGCTTGTCCAGGTCGAACTCGACCCAGCCGGTGGGCTGGAAGGTCAGCCACTTGGTGCCGGGCTCGCCGTCTGCGAGGTTCTCCTTCACCTCGCCCGCGCCCGTGTTCTCGCCGCTCGCCCTGACCTCGGTGACGTGGTCGGTGACGTTGCCCGGGATACCGGTGCTGTAGCCGCCGTCCACGCCCGAGGCGCGCTTGCCGCCGTCCGCTCCGGTGTCGACCGTGTTCAGCCAGTCGGGTGCCGGATCACCCGCCTCGAACGAGGACGCGAACTCGTGGTCTGCGGCGGCCGCCCGCGTGGGCAGCGCGACCGCCGCCCCCTGTGCGCCGGCCGCCATGACAAAGGCGGCCGTGAGGACGACCGCCGGACCGTATCTGTGCCGAGTTCTCCGCTGCATGTACGGATTCCCTCCCTGCGCCGGGCTCTGGACAACGTTGTCAACTTCGGGGCGCAGGAACCAGTAGGGCGTCAAGTGGCCTGTGATGTCAAGGGTGTTGGGTGTGGCATTCAGGGGTCTATGTCGGGAATTCTTCCGCTGGGACGCGCGCAGCGGGCTCATATTTCCAAGAGGTCTCAACTCGGAAAAGACCCATGGCCAACCTTGCATTCGATCTTGCTCCGTCGGCGGGAAGTGGACTATACCTGTCGGCGTTTCCCGCATGACCCTGCACTACCCGACAGCGGTGCCGGGGAGGATCCGGTTCACCGCCTGAGTCCTGGAGAAGGCGAGGACTTGAGCATGGGATCCACTGCGCACCACGGTGGCGAGGGCGTCGGCCGCCGCGATCTGATCAAGCGTTCGGCCGCACTCGGTCTGGTGGCCGCCCCCGGAATGGGCCTGCTGTCCGCCTGCGCGAGCAGCGGCGGCGACGGGCAGGACAAGGCGAAGGCGGGCAAGAAGACCGCCAAGAACCCGCTCGGCGTCAACGAGAGCGCCAAGATGGAGTTCGTCCTCTTCGACGGCGGCTTCGGCAAGGAGTACGCCCAGGACGCGGTGAAGATCTATCAGAAGGACTTCCCCAAGGCCACGGTGAAGTTCTCCGCCACCCAGAAGATCCAGTCCACCCTTCAGCCCCGTTTCAACCAGGGCAACCCGCCGGACCTCATCGACAACTCCGGCGCCGAGCAGATGGACATGGGCGTCCTCGTCGGCAAGAACCAGCTGGCCGACCTCACGCCGCTGCTCGACGCGCCGTCGTACGACGACCCGGGCAAGAAGGTCCGCGACACGCTGCGCCCCGGCATCGTGGAGATGGGCCAGTTCGACGGCAAGCCGGTCTGGATCCTGTACTACGCCTACACCGTCTACGGCGTCTGGTACTCGCAGAAGGCCCTCGACTCCCTGGACGCGACGTACCCGGAGACCTGGGACGACATGCTCGCGGTCTGCGCCAAGGCCAAGAAGAAGGGCATGGCGGGCTGGACGTACGCGGGCAAGTACCCGTACTACATCCCCTTCTCGCTGTACCCGATGATCGGCAAGGTCGGCGGCCGCGAGGTGCTCGACGCCATCGACAACCTGGAGCCGAACGCCTGGAAGCACCCGGCGGTCAAGGCCTGCTTCGAGGCCTACTACGAGCTCTACAAGAAGGGCTACATCCTCAAGGGCACCCCGGGCCTCGACCACATCCAGTCGCAGACCGCCTGGGCGAAGGGCAAGGCGCTGTTCATCCCGAACGGCTCCTGGGTGGAGAACGAGTCGGCCAACGTCATCCCGTCCGACTTCAACCTCGCCGTCTCCGCGCCCACCGGCATCGACAGCTCCGACAAGATGCCGTTCGGCACCATCTGGGCCTCCGGCGGTGAGCCCTTCATCGTCCCGGCCAAGGCGGCGAACACCGAGGGCGGCATGGAGCAGCTGCGCATCATGCTCTCCGAGGCGTCCTCGAAGAACTTCACCGCCAAGGTGAAGTCGCTGACCGCCTTCAACGGTGGTACCACCGGGATCACCCTCACCCCGGGTCTGAAGTCGGGCGTGGCGGCGCTGGACAAGGCCGGATCCAACGTGGTGAATCCGCGTATCCAGGACTGGTACGTGCAGCTGCAGAAGGAGAAGATCGGTGTGGCCGGTCTCGGCGAGATGATGGCCGGCCGGCTCACCCCGGCGGAGGCCATCAAGAAGATCCAGGGCTTCGCCGACGAGGCCGCGAAGGACTCGTCGATCAAGCACTACAAGCACCAGTAACCAGCACCTCTACCGCACCGGAGTGGCGATGCAGCACGGCAAGTACCGGTTCATCGTGGGGTTTCTGGCACTGCCCCTGGGACTGTACGCGCTCTTCGTGGTGTGGCCGTTCATCCAGTCCATCTACTATTCGTTCACGGACTGGACCGGCCTGAGCCCCGAATTCAAGATGGTCGGTTTCGACAACTACCGGAGGATGTTCCACGACGACATCTTCTGGAAGTCGCTGCAGCACAGTCTGCTGTTCGCCCTGGTGCTTCCGCTGGTGACGATCAGTCTGGCCCTGTTCTTCGCCTTCATGATCAATGTGGGCGGCCGGCGCAGAAGGGGTGGCCCCGTGGTCTCCGGGGTCCGGGGCTCCTCCTTCTACAAGATCGTCTATTTCTTCCCGCAGGTCCTCTCCATCGCGATCGTGTCGCTGCTGTTCGCCTTCGCGTACAACCCGGACAGCGGCGCGATCAACTCACTGTTGCGCGGGATCGGCCTCGACAGCGTCCAGCCGCTGTGGCTGGGCGACCCGAGCCTCGCGCTGTGGTGCGTGATGGCGGTGCTCGTGTGGTCCACCGTCGGCTTCTTCGTGGTCCTGTTCTCCGCGGGCATGGCGTCCATCCCCGCGGAGATGTACGAGGCGGCGCTGCTGGACGGCGCGAGCCGCTTCACCACGTTCTTCCGCGTCACCCTGCCGCTGCTGTGGGACACCGTGCAGTCCGGCTGGGTCTACATGGGCATCCTCGCGCTCGGCGCCGAGTCGTTCGCGGTCGTGCAGATCATGACGACCGGGCCGGGCGGTCCCGACTACTCGACCACCGTGATGGTCCTGTACGTGTACCAGAAGGCGTTCCGGGACGGTCAGGCCGCCTACGCCACCACCATCGGCGTCGCCCTGCTCGTAGTCACGCTCGCCTTCGCGGCGATCGTGATGCGGCTGGGCCGTCGCGAGCGGCTGGAGTACTGAAGCGATGAAGACGACCGAGACCCCCGCACCGCTGCCGGCCGAGTCCGGGGCCAGCGTCTCCAAGATCGACGTGGCGCCGGCCGCGCGGCCCTCCGGGCGGAAGAAGGAAGGCGGCGTCCTCAACGTCTTCTCCCACGGCGTCCTGATCATCTGGGCGATCATGGTGGTCATGCCGCTGCTGTGGGCGGTCATGACGTCCTTCAAGGACGACAGCTCCATCTTCGGCTCGCCCTGGTCCCTGCCGGACAAGCTGCACTTCGACAACTGGTCGCGGGCCTGGACCCAGGCCAACATGAGCGACTACTTCCTGAACACCATCCTGGTGGTGGGCGGCTCGCTCATCGGCACCCTGGTCCTCGGCTCCATGGCCGCCTACGTGCTGGCGCGCTTCGACTTCCCCGGCAACCGCTTCATCTACTTCCTGTTCGTCGGCGGCATGAGCTTCCCGATCATGCTGGCGCTGGTCCCGCTGTTCTACGTCGTGAACAACATGGGCCTGCTCAACACGATCCACGGCCTGATCCTGGTCTACATCGCCTACTCGCTGCCGTTCACGGTCTTCTTCCTGACCGCGTTCTTCCGCACCCTGCCCACCTCGGTGGCGGAGGCGGCCTTCGTGGACGGCGCCTCGCACACCCGTACGTTCTTCCAGATCATGCTGCCCATGGCCAAGCCCGGACTGATCAGCGTGGGCATCTTCAACTTCCTGGGCCAGTGGAACCAGTACATGCTGCCCACGGTCCTGAACACCGACCCCGACAAGCGCGTCCTCACCCAGGGCCTGGTCCAGCTCGCGGTCAGCCAGGGCTACAAGGGCGACTGGTCCGGCCTGTTCGCGGGCCTGGTGATGGCGATGCTGCCGGTCCTGGCGGCGTACGTCGTCTTCCAGCGCCAGGTGGTGGCGGGCCTCACCGCGGGCGCGCTGAAGTAGCCCGGAAGGCCGGGCGCCGGCACCCGGGGGCACCTAGCCTCCGGGTGCCTCTTCGTGTTCCCTCCCGGGTCCGGGGGCGCCCCTGGTTCGCCCCGAGCCCCTGAGCCTGTCTCTTATACAAAACAGAACCTGCCGAC
>NZ_JAJSZC010000045.1:0-41453 GCF_036815105.1 Streptomyces sp. IBSBF 3136 | reverse complement strand
CGCCCCCACCCACGCTGCGCAGGGCCGTCCGCCCGGCCGGTGTCCCGGGCGGGCGGGCCCCCTGTGGCCCCGTCGTCGTCCTGACGGATACCGTTCGTCACATGCAGGACTACCTTGACGACCTTCGCCTCGCCCACGTCCTCGCGGATGCCGCCGACGCCGCCACCATGGCCCGTTTCAAGGCCCTCGACCTGAAGGTGGAGACGAAGCCGGACATGACGCCGGTGAGCGAGGCGGACAAGGCGGCGGAGGAACTCATCCGCGGCCAGCTCCAGCGCGCCCGCCCCCGGGACGCGGTGCTCGGCGAGGAGTACGGCATCGAGGGCACCGGCCCCCGCCGCTGGGTGGTCGACCCGATCGACGGCACCAAGAACTACGTGCGCGGTGTGCCGGTGTGGGCGACCCTCATCTCCCTGATGGAGGCGGGCGAGGGCGGCTACCAGCCCGTCGTCGGCCTGGTGTCGGCGCCCGCCCTGGGCCGGCGCTGGTGGGCCGCCAAGGGTCACGGCGCGTACAGCGGCCGCAGCCTGACCTCGGCGAGCCGCATCCACGTCTCCCGCGTGAGCAAGCTGTCGGACGCCTCCTTCGCGTACTCCTCGCTCTCCGGCTGGGAGGAGCAGGGCCGCCTCGACGGCTTCCTCGACCTCACCCGCGAGGTGTGGCGCACGCGCGCGTACGGCGACTTCTGGCCGTACATGATGGTCGCCGAGGGCTCGGTGGACTTCTGTGCCGAACCAGAGCTGTCACTGTGGGACATGGCCGCCAACGCGATCGTCGTCACCGAGGCGGGCGGCACCTTCACCGGCCTGGACGGCCGTCCGGGCCCCCACAGCGGCAACGCGGCCGCGTCCAACGGCCTGCTGCACGACGAGATGCTGGGGTATCTCGCCCAGCGTCACTGACGGTGCGCGCAGGCCGTCTTGACGCGGCCTCGGCCGCGGGTCCGGGCCGGCCTCAGTGGCAGTACCGGTGGTACGCCGAGCTGTAGCCCTGGTTGTAGCCCTGGACGTAACCGCGCGCCCATGGAGAGTCATGGCCGCTCGAGTAGTTGGATCCGTAGCCGTCACGGTCGCAGTCGGAACGCGCGTCGGAGAAGCCGTCGCGGAACCCCTGCCGGAACCCCTCCCGGAAGTGGTTCTGCGTCGGCGCAACCGCCGCCGCGCTCACGTGGGTTGCGGGAGTGGACGCGAACGCCGACTGAGCGCTCAACGGCATGAGGGCGACACCGGTCGCCACCAGAGCGGAGCTGAGGGCCGCAGCCCTCCTGACAGTCCTTCGCTGCATGAGCTCTCCCCAAATACGCTCATCGGGAACATTTCCACTCTAGTGGGCCAAAAGTGTGATGCAACTCCTGGGTAACCGGCGCTCCCCAGCCCCAGGAGAAACCCACGCACGCCCTCAACAGACCACGCGCGCCCCCTTGTTGACCCGTCCTTTACCTGTCACTCTGAAGCCACCCCCACTTGTGAACTTGTGAATCCCTGAACTTTCCCGGGGATTCCTTAGGAGGTGGCCCTTTCCATGCTCGTCCGTGACGCCATGAGCACGGTGATCCTCACCGTCGGCCCCGCCCACTCACTCCGTCAGGCAGCCGCCCTGATGTCCGCACGTCGCGTCGGCGCCGCCGTGGTCCTGGACCCCGACGCCGGAGGCGTCGGCATCCTCACCGAACGCGACGTCCTCAACTCCGTGGGCCTCGGCCAGAATCCGGACACGGAACGCACGCACGCCCACACCACCACCGACGTCGTCTTCGCCGCCCCGACCTGGACGCTGGAGGAGGCGGCCCGCGCCATGACCCACGGCGGCTTCCGGCACCTGGTCGTGCTCGACCGCGGCGAGGTGGCGGGCATCGTCTCGGTCCGCGACATCATCCGCTGCTGGGTCCCGGACCGAGAGCCGGCGGCCGCCCTTTGAGCCCACGGACGCGCACACGGGGCGGGCCGGACCCCGCGCGGGTCCGGCCCGTCCCGACGGCACCGCCTCAGCCGCGCCGCTCGCGCACGGCCGCCTCGAGACGCTTGCCGAAGTCGGCGTCGGCCCGGCCGAAGTTGCCGATCGCGCGCTCGGCGATGTCGTCGCGGCTCACCTCCGCGATGGCGCCCGCCAGGTTGGCGACCAGCCGCTCCTTCTCGTCCTCGCGCATCAGGCGGTAGAGGTCGCCCGCCTGCACGAAGTCGTCGTCCTCGGCGTGCGCCGGGGTCGGGTGGTTGCCCGTGGCACCGGTGACGGCCGTGGGCTGCCACAGCGCGCGGTCCGTCTGGGCGGGGCCGCCGAAGCTGTTCGGCTCGTAGTTCTTCGCGCCGCCGTGCCGGCCGTCGTAGAGGAGGCCGTCACGGGAGTTGGTGCGCGCCTCCGTGGCGTGCGGGCGGTTCACCGGCAGGTGGTCGGCGTTGATGCCGACGCGGTAGCGGTGGGCGTCGCCGTAGGCGAAGAGGCGGCCCTGGAGCATCTTGTCGGGCGAGGGCCCGATGCCGGGCACGAAGTGCGCGGGGCTGAAGATCGACTGCTCGACCTCGGCGAAGATGTTGCGGGGGTTGCGGTTCAGCTCCAGCCTGCCGATCTCGACGACCGGGTAGTCCGCGTGCGGCCACACCTTGGTCAGGTCGAACGGATTGAAGCGGTACGTCGCCGCGTCCGCCGCCGGCATGATCTGCACGCCCACGGTCCAGCTCGGGAACTCGCCGCGCTCGATCGCCTCGCGCAGGTCGCGCTGGTGGGAGTCGGGGTCCTTGCCCGCGAGGAGGTCCGCCTCCTCGGCGGTGAGGTTCCTGATCCCCTGGTCGGTCTTGAAGTGGTACTTGACCCAGAAGGCCTCGCCCGCCGCGTTGTTCCACTGGAAGGTGTGCGAGCCGAAGCCGTCCATGTGCCGGTACGACGCCGGGATGCCCCGGTCGCCGAACAGCCAGGTCACCTGGTGGGTCGACTCCGGCGACAGCGACCAGAAGTCCCACACGTTGTCGGCCTCCGTGGAGCCGGTGTACGGGTCCCGCTTCTGGGTGTGGATGAAGTCCGGGAACTTGATCGCGTCGCGGATGAAGAACACCGGGGTGTTGTTGCCGACCAGGTCGTAGTTGCCCTCCTCGGTGTAGAACTTCAGCGAGAAGCCGCGCGGGTCACGGACCGCGTCCGCCGCGCCCAGGTTGCCGGCCACCGTCGAGAAGCGCAGGAAGACCTCGGTCTCCTTGCCGACCTCGGAGAGGAAGGCGGCGCGCGTGTACGGGGTGACGTCGGCGGTCACCGTGAAGGTGCCGTAGGCCCCGGCCCCGCGCGCGTGCACCACCCGCTCCGGGATGCGCTCACGGTTGAAGTGGGCCAGCTTCTCCAGGAGCAGCTGGTCCTGCACGAGCACCGGGCCGCCGACCCCCGCGGTCTCGCTGTTCTGGTTGTCCGCCACCGGGGCTCCGGCCTCCGTGGTGAGGGGTCCCTGCGTCACGTGCGCCTCCTGCGTCCTCGCCGGCGTGTCCCGCCGACCCTGTCCTGTACGTCATTCAAAACCAGGCTTGATCCTACATTGGACTCAGTCCAAGTTAAACAGTGTTCCAAAGTCACACCTATTCGGATTCTGGTCTTCATGCTGTTACGCTGTGAGCATGAGTGACCTTCTGGAACGGCTGCGCGGACGCGGATGGCGGATGACCGCACAGCGGCGCGTGGTGGCCGAGGTTCTCGACGGCGAGCACGTCCATCTGACGGCCGACGAGGTGCACGCCCGTGCCGTCGCGAAGCTGCCGGAGATCTCCCGGGCGACCGTCTACAACACGCTGGGCGAGCTGGTCACCCTCGGTGAGGTGCTCGAGGTCAGCACCGACAAGCGCGCCAAGCGGTACGACCCGAACGCGCACCGGCCGCACCACCACCTGGTCTGCGCCGGGTGCGGCGCGATCCGCGACGTGCACCCGGAAGGCAACCCGCTCGCCGACCTCCCCGACACGGAGCGCTTCGGCTTCACGGTGTCGGACGTCGAGGTGACCTACCGCGGGCTGTGCCCGTCCTGCGCGGGCGCCTGACCGGGCACCGGTACTGAGACTCGCCGGCGGTCCGCCGGCATCCCGAGGGGGGCGCGAGCCCCCCTTTCGCCTTTCCGTGCGCCGTGAACGCACCGAAGGCCGGAATCCATTTCTGGATTCCGGCCTTCGGCCTTCAGTAGCGGGGACAGGATTTGAACCTGCGACCTCTGGGTTATGAGCCCAGCGAGCTACCGAGCTGCTCCACCCCGCGTCGTTGTGACTCCAGTGTACGCCATCCGCGGGGTGCCGAGCACACGGGTTGCCGGAGGGGTGCCGATCAGGGCAGCAGATGGGCGTTCGGCGCCTTGGCGCGGCCCTCGTGCTCCGGCAGCTCCACGACGTCCACGCCCGCCCCGGTCAGGACTCCGGCGCCGTCGGCCGCCGTCACGAACGTGTCCGGCTCCCGCCAGGCCGTGACCACCCGGCGGACGCCCGCTCGCAGGATGAGCTCGGCGCAGGGGGCGGGGCGGGAGGCGCGGTGGGAGCAGGGCTCCAGGCTGCTGTAGACGGTGGCGCCGGCGAGGCGCGGGTCGGCGGGGTCGATCTTGGCGAGGGCCGCCTCCTCGGCGTGCGCCACGGGGTCGCCGCCCTCCCGCGAGTGGCCGCGCGCCAGTTCCGTGCCGTCGGCGGCGACGACCACCGCGCCGACGCTGAAGGCCGTGCGCGAGGGCGGGCAGTCGGCGGCCAGCTCACAGGCGGTGCGCAGCCAGCGGTGGTCGGCGGCGGTGGGCACCGGGCCGGTGCCGGGTGCGGTGGGCTCGTAGTGCATGAGGACGACGTCCTCGATCCGGCGGGTCTCGGTGAGGCGGAGCCGGCCGCCCTGGTACACCCCCGGGCCGAACAGCCGCGGGGCGGCCGGGTCGCCCACGAACAGGGGGGCGAGGACGAGCTGGAGCTCGTCGGCGAGGCCCTGCTGGAGGAGCTGGGTGTGGACGGTTCCGCCGCCCTCGACCATGAGCCGCCGGACGCCGCGCACGTCGTGCAGGTGCTCCAGCAGGGCGCGCCAGTCGAGGGCGGGGCCGAGGGAGACCACGTCGGCGGTCCGGCCGAGGGCGCGCGAGGCCCGGTCGGCTCCGTGGTCCGTGGTGTACACGAGCTTCTCGCCGCCGGTGTGCCAGAAGTGCGCGTCCGGGTCGAGGTCCCCGGCGGAGGTGACGGTGACCTTGAGGGGGTACGCGGGCTTTCCGTCGGCCTCGCGGGCCGCGCGCCGCCCGGGCGAGTTCACCAGCAGGCGCGGGTTGTCGGCGCGGATGGTGCCGGCGCCGATCAGGATGGCGTCGACGGAGGCGCGCACCTCGTCGACCCGGTCGAAGTCGGCCGGGCCGGACAGCAGGAGCCGGTCGGGGCCGGTGTCGTCCAGGTAGCCGTCGAGGGAGACGGCGGCGGACAGCAGGACGTACGGGTACGGCATCGGCGCGCTCCCTCGCGAAGACCCACACGGGATCTTGGTTCAAGTTTGAAACAAACTTACACTGGTGGCATGACGACCCGCTGGCTCACTCCCGAGGAGCAGCGCGCCTGGCGCGCGTACATCGCCGCCTCCAGGTTGCTGGAGGACGCGATCGACCGGCACCTCCAGCAGGAGGCCGGCATGCCGCACCTGTTCTACTCCGTGCTGGCCAATCTCTCCGAGGCGCCCGAGCGGCGCCTGCGCATGACCGACCTCGCCGAGACGCTGAAGATCACCCGCAGCAGGCTGACGTACGCGGTGACCAGGCTGGAGCGGGACGGTCTCGTGCGGCGGGAGGACTGCCCCCGGGACCGGCGCAGCAGCATCGCGGTGCTGACCGACGCGGGGACGGCCGTGCTGGAGCGTACGGCACCCGGGCACGTCGACACGGTCCGCACGACCCTCTTCGACCGGCTCACGCCCGAGCAGGTGGGGCAGTTGGAGGAGATCTGCTCGGGGATCGCCCGGACCCTGGAGGGGGAGGAGGCGGGGGCACCTCCCGAGGACGTGCCCTGGCGGCGGCGCTCGTCGCCGTGCGCCGGGCCGCCCGAGGGGCCGCCCGGCCCGTCCTCGTAGCGGCCGGGCGGCGCCGCAAAGGCGTTGCTTTAACTTTTAAGCATGGGGTAGGGTCCCTCACCTGCCTTCTGCTTCAAATCTGAAGCAGAACTCGGCAGCATGGGAACGGAACCCGGAGGCCCCGCATGCCCGACACACCCGCCGCAACGCCGCGCGCCCGCGTCCGGGTACCGCTGCACTTCGCCGACGGGTACTCCGTCGACGCCGAACTCGTCACCTTCCACGGGCTGACCGACGGCCGGGAGCACATCGCCGTCGTCCTCGGCGAGCCCGGCCCGGTCCCCCTGGTGCGGCTGCACTCCGAGTGCCTGACCGGAGACGTCTTCGGCTCGGCCCGCTGCGACTGCGGCCCGCAGCTGCGCGAGGCGGTCGAGCGGATCGCCGAGCGCGGGGGCGTGTTGCTGTACCTGCGCCAGGAGGGGCGCGGCATCGGCCTGTACAACAAGCTCGACGCCTACGCCCTCCAGGACCAGGGCCTGGACACCTACGAGGCGAACGCCGCGCTCGGCCTGCCGGAGGACGGCCGCGACTACACGGCCGCCGCGCAGATGCTGCGCGCGCTCGGCGTCGGAGAGCTCGACCTGCTCTCCAACAACCCCGACAAGGCGGGGCAGCTCCGCGCCCTGGGGGTCGCCGTCCGCGACCGCGTCCCCACGGGCGTGTTCACCACCGCCCACAACGTCCGCTACCTGCGGGCGAAGGTCCTCCAGACCCAGCACACGCTGCCGCTCGCGGAGTTGACCGGGCTCGGCGCCGGCTGATCCGCCGCAGGGCGGCCCCGGACACGAAGAAGGTCCCCGCGGGACCCGGACGAGGGACTCGAACCCCGCCGGTGGCCTTGGAGCCGGCGGTGCGGTCAGCCGCGCCACTCCACCAGGAGCAGTGAGGCGTCGTCCGTGGTCCGGCCGCCCCGCGCCCGCATGAGTGTGTGCGACAGGGCGCGCGCCACCGCCCGGACCCCGCGGCCGGCCCTCTCCAGGCCGTTCACCCAGTCGATCAGCCGCTCCTCCCCGAACTGCTCCCCGCCCGCCGCGTGCTCCTCGATCAGCCCGTCGGTGAAGCACAGGACGCGGTCCCCCGGCTCCAGCCCCAGGGCATTGATCTCCGGCTCCGCACCGCCCAGGCCCACCGGCAGCGTCGTCGGCGCGACCAGCCGGCCCAGGACCCGGTGGTCGCGGACGAGGATCGGCGCGGGGTGCCCGGCGTTGACCCACTGGAGGTGGCCCGTCAGCGTGTCCAGCCGCATCATCTGCGCGGTGACGAAGTGTTCGGTGCCGAACTGTCTCGCCACGGCCTCGTCCATGATGGCGTAGATCTCGGTCAGGCCGGTCCCGAGGCGGCGGGCGTGGCGGTAGGCGCCGATGGCCACGGTGGCCATGGTGGCCGCGTCGAGGCCGTGTCCCATCGCGTCGATCATGGCCAGGTGGAGGACGTCGCCGTTGAGCGCGTAGTCGAAGCTGTCCCCCGCCACGTCGTACGCGGGCTCCAGGACCCCGGCCAGGGCGACGCGCGGCATGATCATGGCCAGGGGCGGCAGCAGGGACCACTGGATCTCGGCGGCCACGCTCATCGGTGCACGGCGGCGGGTACGGAAGAACAGGTCGGAATATCCGTGCTTGGTCACCAGCAGGTCGGCCACCAGAGCGGAGAGCCGACGCAGCATGCGGCGCCCGTCGTCGTCGAGCCGGTCCAGCGTCACGGCCAGCACGCCCACCTGGTCGCCACCGTCCAGCAGCGGCAGGTGCAGCCGTACGCCGTCGTCCTCGGGCAGCTCGACGGGCAGCGCGTCGAGGAAGCAACGACCCGCGGCGGAGTCGTCGATCATCAGCGGGTCCCCGCCCATGAGTCCCTCGCCGGGCAGGGGCGCGAGCAGCAGCTGGCCGTAGTCCTGCAGCAGGATCTGCGGGCGGCGGCCGCCCAGCCGTCCCATCACATCGGCGACCAGCGGGCCGATCAGGTGGGGCGGAAGCTCGTGCGCGCGGTCGAGAATCGCCCCCAGCAGCGCTTCCCCGAAGCTCTCGGAGGGGTCCGTGCGCGGCTCGGCGGTCGTCCGCTCACCCGACGGATCCCCCGGCCCCCGGGCGGCGGAGGTGGCCGGCGACGGAAACTGCTGATGCATGGCTCGATCCTCAGCCGTTCCGCTGCCCGGCGCTCTCCCGGCCGGCACCGCCCTCGATCCGGGCGAGGACGCGATCAGCCGACAGCGTGTTGCGGGGATCGGCCGCGGCGGACATCAGCCGACCGGCTGTTCCGGCCGGCTCCTCGGGCGGGACGACGAGCAGTGTCCAGCGTCCGACGGTGCCGCAGTCCAGGGCGATGGCATGCGCCTCGTCGGCGTCGTCGCTCAGGACGACGTCGATCTCGTGGTCGGGCGCCGACACCGTCGCCGGGGCGTCGGACCAGGCCGCGGCGCCCACCGTGACGCGGGTGACCGTACCGCGGCCGGGGTCCAGCGAGCCCACGAGCGCGGGCAGCTCCAGGGCCAGGGCGTCACAACGCGGCCACCACGCTCCGTCCAGTGGACCGTGGCTCGCCTCCGCCGTGAGGGTCAACCGCGACAGCGGCATCGTGTACGTGTGCCCGTCGCCCGGGGGTGGATCTCCGGCGGGCGGTGTGAGGGAGTCCATCGTGATCCCGCCATCCCGTCCCGGGCAGCGGAGCGCCGCCCTCGGTCGTCACTCGCCGGGAAGGGCGCCGCCCGGAGCGTGCACCCGGAATGCTCTCGGTACCCCCCAGGTTACGCCCGGCCGAGCCGGGCGACCCGAGGCGCGGGCACCGGCCCGCTCTCCCGGAACAGCACCAGCAGGCAGGGCGCGCCGTGACCGGGCAACCCCACCATCTCCCCGCAGTTGCGCCAGCCCCAGGACTCGAAGGCGGCCTGCCCGACCTGGTCCCCCGCACGGAGCAGGACGACTGCGAGGGGCGCGTGCCGGTCGGCCAGCAGACGCTGCTGCAGACGGCGGCCGATGTCGCGGTGCTGGGGGTGGTGAGGCGCCGCGACCTGGCTGAGGAGCAGGAACCGGCCACAGCCGGTGAGCCGTTGGACGCTCTCCCGCAGCCCTCGCTCGGGCCGGGCACCGGGGTCGACGGGGAAGCCGAAGACGCACCCCACCAGCACCGTCGTCTCGGCCACCAGCAGCGCGAAGCCGGGCCGCCGGGCACTGACGGCGAGCCGGCCCAGGAAGGCGCTCCGCCCTCGATCCGCAGGCTCGCGCGGGGATGCGGCGGGCTCCGCGGCCAGGTCGGCGATGTCCTCGCGCATCCCTTCCACCTGCCAGCGGGTCAGACGGCGCAGCCGTATCCCGCTTTTGACGACCGGCAGGCCGGCGCGGTCGCCGCCCCGCTCCCGCTCGGCGACCGGCGAAGACGCACTCGGCTCGTCACCGAGCAGGGGGGTGGAACCGGTGCCGGTGAGGAGCCGGGTGATCTGCGGGCACGGATGGTGCAGTCGCAAGGGGACGTGCACCCGGTCCGCGCGCTGCGACGCCGTCAGGAACACGTCCAGGCCCGTGGAGTCACAGGAGCCGACGGTGGTGAGGTCGACGTCGATGGCGGTCACGCCGTCGCGCAGGCACTGCTCCAGCGCGGCCCGCAGCAGGGGGGCCGCGGCCGGGCCGATCGCGCCGGCGAGCGTGACGAGGGCCCGCTCCCCCCGGTCACGCCGATGGATGTCCAGCCGCTGCACGACCATCACCTCGCCTCGGGGCAGGACGGCGCAACGACCGGCGACCGTCGCGCAGTTGCCGTGATCGCGGCGGCAGGCCGCCGGCCCGGCTCCGCGCCGTCCACCGGGGCGGCCCGGGCTGCGTCCCACTGGCCGAGCACACCGTCTGCCGAACCGGTCCCTGGAGACCTCCGCGGCAGACGGCCCACCCGTGAGGCACCCTGCCTGGCCCCATACCTACGGGGTAACCACGCGGGCCGGTCCCAAGCACGTTCCGCGGGTCCGAGACACACACGCTCGACGTATCGCTCACGCACGACCCCGGAAACGCAACAGCGCCCGAGCCGACCGAAGCCGACCCGAGCGCTGCGTAGCAGGTCAGAGGGCATATCCCCCGACTACCACCCGTAGGCCCTGTGGGACTCGAACCCACAACCAATGGATTAAAAGTCCACTGCTCTGCCAATTGAGCTAAGGGCCCAGGCGATGTTGCCTGTCCGAGCATAGCCGGACGAGGCCGTGTCTCCGATCGGGTATCGGTGACCCGGCCGCGTCGGGTGCGGGAAGGGCTACTTCTCGACCGGCTCGGGGGTGGGTCCGGGGACGTGCGCGGGCCTCAGGAACCAGTGGCGGGCGGAGGCCAGCCACCAGGTCGCGGCGAACCCGAGGACGACCAGGACGGCGACCGGGGCGTAGTTGAACGTCTTCCAGGTGACCGGGGAGACCTGGGGCAGCATGAACAGCACGGTGATCAGCACGACCCAGGTGACCGACACGATGCCGATCGGGACCGACCAGCGGCCCAGGTGCCACGGACCGCGCTCGAAGTCCGCCCCCCTGCGGACGCGCAGGAAGGTCGGGACGACGTAGGCGATGTACAGGCCGATCACAGCGATCGACGTCACCGCCGCGTAGGCCGTCGAGTTGATGAGGTAGGGCAGGCCCAGGGCCAGGGCGCCGAGCGCGGCCAGCCAGACCGCCGCCACGGGGGTGCGGGTGCGCGGGCTGACCGTGTGCCAGACGTGCGAGAAGGGCAGCGCGCCGTCGCGGGAGAAGGCGTAGATCATGCGGCTGTTGGCCGTGACCGAGGCCATGCCGCAGAACAGCTGGGCGCCGATCACCACCAGCAGCAGCAGCTTGCCCGTCGTCGCGCCCAGCGCGTCCAGGAGGATCTGCGCGGGCGGCGCGCCGGTCGGGGAGGCCAGCTCCTTGTCGTACGACTGGATGGCGAAGGTGAAGCCCAGCAGCAGGACGAAGCCCGCGATCCAGGAGGTCCAGATGGAGCGGACGATGCCCTTCGGGCCCGCGGTGGAGGCGTCGTGGGTCTCCTCCGTCATGTGCGCCGAGGCGTCGTAGCCGGTGAACGTGTACTGGGCCATGAGGAGACCGAGCAGGACCACGTAGAAGCCGCTGCCCCAGCCCGTCTCGTTGACGAACTTCGTGAACACGAAGGACGCCGAGCGGTGGTGGTCCGGGACGAGGGCCAGCGCACCGACGATCACCGCGACGCCCAGGACGTGCCACCACACGCTCACGCCGTTCAGAAAGGCGACGATCCGGACGCCGAAGGTGTTCAGCAGGCCGTGGAGCAGGAGGATGCCGGCGAAGAGCAGGACCGTGCGGCCGGGGGTCACCCCGAAGCCGAACTGGAGGTTCAGGTAGGCGCCGAGGAAGGACGCGGCGCCGAAGTCGATGCCCGCCGTCACCGCCACCTGGCCCAGCACGTTGAACCAGCCCGTGAACCACGCCCACGCCGCCGCCGAACGCGGGGGCGCCAGGCGGTGGGCCCAGAAGTACAGGCCCGCCGAGGTCGGGTAGGCCGAACAGATCTCGGCCATGGACAGCCCCACGAACAGGGTCATCAGGCCGACCGCGACCCAGCCCCAGGTGATCACGGCGGGGCCGCCGGTGATCATGCCGAAGAGGTAGAGGGTGAGGCAGCCGGACAGCACCGAGATGATGGTGAAGGAGACGGCGTAGTTCGAGAACGCCGACATCCGGCGGGCGAGGACCTGCGTGTAACCGAGCTGCGCCAGCCGTTCCTCGTCGGACGGCCCTTCCGCTGCACTGCGCACTGCCGCGTCTTCTGTCATGCCCCCAGCAATTCCCTGCCACGGGCGGTGACATGCGACACACCGTCATCGGCCTAGCGTGGATGCGGGGTCCGCGGCCCCGGCTGTCCCGCCCCGTCGTCGCGGGGCCGCGGACTCCCAGGTCATCCCGGGCGCGGACGCGCCGCTCCCCGAGCCCCACCCACGCCCGCGCCCCGTCCGGCGCGGGTCCGCGCACGCACGGAAACCGCCGCTCACGGCCGCCGACGTCAGGAAGTACGGATGAACACACGCGTGGATCTGCTCACCAAGGAATTCCCGCCCGACGTCTACGGGGGCGCGGGCGTGCACGTCACGGAACTGGCCCGGCAACTGCGCACCCTGGTGGACCTCAGGGTGCGCTGCTTCGGCGAGCCGCGCCCGGAGCCGGGCGTGGCCGCGTACCGGGAACCGCACCTGGCGGACGGCGCGAACCCCGTGCTGCGCACCCTCGCCACGAACGTCGAGATGGGCGCCGGCTGCGCGGGGGCCGACCTGGTGCACAGCCACACCTGGTACGCGAACTCCGCGGGGCAGCTCGCCCGGACGCTGTACGGCATCCCGCACGTGGTGACCACGCACAGCCTCGAACCGCTGCGGCCCTGGAAGGCGGAGCAGCTCGGCGGCGGCTACCGGCTGTCCTCGCTGGTCGAACGGACCGCCGTCACCTCGGCGGACGCGGTGATCGCCGTGTCGCACGGGATGCGCGAGGACGTGCTGCGCGTGTACCCGGAGGTCGATCCCGAGCGGGTGCACGTGGTGCACAACGGCATCGACACCGACGCGCACCGGCCGGACCCGGGCACGGCCGCGCTGGAACGCCACGGCATCGACCCGGACCGGCCGCTGGTGCTCTTCGTGGGCCGGGTGACCCGGCAGAAGGGACTGCCCCACCTGCTGCGCGCCGCCTTCGCCATGGACCCGGCGGCGCAGCTGGCGCTGTGCTGCGGGCAGCCGGACACCCCCGAGATCGCGGCGGAGACGGCCGCGCTGGTCGAGGAGCTGCGCCGGGTCAGGAGCGGCGTCGTGCGGATCGACGGCATGCTGGACCCGGTGTCCTTGCGCCAACTGCTCACGCACGCGGACGTGTTCGTGTGCCCCTCGCTGTACGAGCCGATGGGCATCGTCAACCTGGAGGCGATGGCGTGCGGCACGGCCGTGGTGGCCACCGCCACCGGCGGCATCCCCGAGGTGGTGGACGATCGCGTGACCGGGTTGTTGGTGCCCGTCGAGCAGGAACAGGACGGCACGGGCACCCCGCTGGACCCCGAGCGCTTCGCCGCCGACTTCGCGGCCGCGGTGAACCTGCTGCTCGCCGAGCCGGAGCGGGCTCGGGCCATGGGCGAGGCGGGACGGGCCCGGGCCCGGGACCGCTTCTCCTGGCGCGCGGCGGCCGAACGCGTGCTGGACGTCTACCGCGAGGTGCTCGCGTGACGCCACGCACCCGCCCGGGCGAACCCCGCTGACGTCCCGGCGCGGGCGGCGGCACACGCCGGGAGGGGGTGGGCGGCGAGCCTTCGCACGCGTGAGGGCGGCCCCCGTCCTCGGCGGGGGCCGCCCTCGGGCGATCGGTGTCCTGGGGTCAGGGGTCGTGCAGATTGTGGGGTACGGCGGGGGCGCGGGTCTCGATGAGGATCTGGCAGGACAGGCCGGCCACCAGGACCGCTTCCAGCAGAAGCGTGGGCAGGCCGTCGCCGGCCAGGCCGAAGAGGGCGAACACCGCGGCGAGGCCCAGGCGGGACCAGGCGCGCAGGTCGCCGCGCCGGCCCACGTTGAGCAGGTGGATGCCGCCGACGCCGAGCAGGAACACGGCCATGCCGAAGCACAGCACCGGACCGCCGTCCAGGGCCGCGTGGGCGCGGCCGTTGGCCGCCTGGGCGGCGAGCAGCCCGCCGACCCCGGTGACCGTGATGCCGCCGTGCACGAAGACGTGGCCGTAGACGTACGCCTGGCCGGTCAGCCGCCACTTGCGCAGCGGTGAGGCGTCGACGTGGTCGAAGACCAGCCACCACTGGCAGGCGGCGATCAGGAAGGAGCCGGCCACCACGGCCAGCGTCTCGGCCCGCAGCCGGCTGGCCGCGATGCCGGTCGCGTTGAGGGCGACGACCTCCCCCAGCACGATGATGGTGAACAGGCCGAACCGCTCGGGGATGTGCGAGGCGTTGAACGGCACCCGGGCCACCGCCGACGCGGACAGGATCGGGGTCAGCAGCTCGGCCAGCAGGCCCGCACCCCACAGCGCGTAGCAGTACGGCGCGGGCAGCAGCGCCGAGACGCCCCAGACCGCCGCGCCCAGCCCGTAGCCCTGGAGGAAGCGCCGGGTCAGGGTGCGGGCCCGGGGCACGTGGTAGTGGGCCCGCAAATAGAGGCCGAGCAGGATCAGGCGGACGACGAAGTAGCCGAGGGCGAACCGCTTCGCCCCGGGGGTGCCGCGGAACGCCTGGGGCACGGCGACCGACACCGAGAGCACCGCCATCATCGCGATGATCATGATGAGCCGGTAGATCCGGTCGTCGTTGTCGAAGCGGTCGGCGTAGAAGGAGTAGCCGACCCAGGCCCACCAGATCGGCACGAACAGCGCGCCGAACCGCAGCACGCCGGCCCAGGTCGGGGCGTGCAGCAGGACCTCGGTCAGCTCCGCGACGGCGACCACGAAGACCAGGTCGAAGAAGAGCTCCAGCGGCGAGGCGGCCCGGTGGTGGCCCTCTTCGGGGACCCTGAGCCGCACCCGTCCCCGGTGCAGGCGCACCTTGCCGGTGTACGTGCCGCGCGCCCCGCCCGCCTCGGGCGCGCCCACCACCCCCCGCATCCCGGTCAGCCCCCGGCGACCTGGGTGTGGGCGTCGTCGTGGTAGCCCTTGATCTCGGTGATCAGGCCGTCGTCGCCGACCCGGAAGGTGTCGATGCCGCGGTCCTCGACGGTGCCGCCGTCCTTCGTGTGGGCGGTGATGTGGAAGGTGAACGCGGCCTCGTCACCGCAGATCACCATGTCGGTGACCCGGAACTCCACACGGTCGATCACCTCGAAGACGCCGTCGAAGAAGCCGGTCACCGCGGCCCGGCCGCGGTTCGCGGGCGCGCCGACCGGCTCGTACTGCACCACGTCCGCGGCGAGCAGGGCGGCGAACCGCTCCCGGTCCCGCTTGGCGAAACTCTCCGCGTACCCTTCGACGGCGGCGCGGATCTGCTGCTGCTCTGGCATGACTTCTCCGTACGTAGGTGTGGGGCGGTGCCCGGGGTTCAGCCGGCCGCTTCGATCTCGCGGACGAAGGCGGTCATGAACTCCCGGGTCACCTGCGGGTGCTTGGCCGTGATCAGGTCACCGTCGATCACCAGGTCGGCGGTGCCGCCGTCCGCGTAGACGATCTCGGCGCCGGCGTTCTCCACGTCGCAGACGATGTTGTGGGCGCAGGTCACCCTGCGGCCGGCCAGCAGGGCGCGGTCGGCGCACAGCAGCCACAGCGAGTGGCAGATGGTGCCGACCTTCAGGCCGGGCACGGCCATCGCGGCGCGCAGGAACTCCACGGCGGGCGCCTTGTTGCGGCTGCCCGGGCCCGGCACCTCGACCTGGTAGCGCAGCCGGTCCATGGCGTAGGCGCCGATCAGGACCACGCCCGCGTAGTCGGCCGGGTCGAGCCCGGCCACTTCCAGGGTGACGGTGACGTGCTCCTCGACGTACCCGTCGTCGGGGTTGCTGCCGAACGTCAGCGAGGGCTGCCCCCACAGGTGGGAGACGTAGTCGACGGCGTACCCCCGCTCGGGGAAGAAGGCGTTGAAGTCGCGGAACTCGGAGGGGTCGAAGTGCTCCTCGATCAGGACCGCGACACGGCCCTTCGGCGCGGGCACCGGCTCACGCCCCCAGGCCGAGCGGACCGAGCAGCTGGCGCGGGTCGAAGAAGGCGTGGACCTCCTTGATGCGTCCGTCCTCGATCCGGAAGACGTTCGCGCCGCGGACCGTGATCGCCTCGCCGGTCGGGGCCGCGCCCATGAACACGCCGAGGTGGGTGCCGGTGATGGTGAAGGACGCGGCGACCTTGTCCCCCTGCTCCAGCAGGTCCTCGATGGTGAAGACGCGGTCCGGGAAGCCGCCGTACCAGCGCAGCGCGAACTCCTTGTACGCCGGCAGGCCGTGGATGCCGTCGGGTGAGATCGGGTTGTCGAACACCACGTCGGGGGCGAGGATCTCGTCCGCGATCCGCAGGTCGCCCGGGGCGGTCAGGAACTGCTCGTAGTACGTCCGGACGAGCTTGGAGCCCTCGTCGGAAACTTCGGCCATGGGGTCAACTCCTCGGTCTTCAGGGGCACCGGGCCCGGTCCGCGGCGGAGGCGGTCCGGACCCGGCAGGGGCGGGGCTCAGGCGTCCGCGAGGAACCACCCGGCGGCGCGCTCGCCGATGACGTAGCAGGTCAGGTTGGGGTTGGCGCTGACGTGCGTGGGCATCACGGAGGCGTCGACGACGCTCAGGTTCTCGATGCCGTGCACCCGCAGCCGCTGGTCGACGACCGCGGTCGCGTCGCTTGCCGGGCCCATCTTGGTGGTGCCGACCGGGTGCCACAGGGTGGCGGAGTTCTCCCGGATGTAGCGCAGCAGCCGGGCGTCGTCGTCGACCTGGGCCTGCGTGAGCTTGTCCGACAGGCCGCTGGAGAGGTCCCTGATCTGCTTGGAGTTCGCGATGTCCCAGGCGAGGCGGACCCCGTCGAGGGCGATGGCGCGGTCGGCGTCGGTGCCGTAGGAGTTCAGGAAGATGTCCGGCTGCACCGTGGGGTCGGCGCTGCGGAGCGAGACCCGGCCGCGGCACTCCGGCTTCTGCAGCACGCTCATCACGCTGATCGGCCGGTGGGTGACCTCGACGTAGCGGCTGACGAAGTACATCTGCATGTCGTTGAAGTTCTGCGAGCCCGGGTTGGTGTAGCGCACCAGGACCTGCACGTCCGGGTCGTCCGGGTCGGTGACGCCCTCCTTGGGCAGCAGACCCACCGTGATCTGCTGGTGCTCGATCAGGTTCTCGCCGACGTTCGGCTGGTCGAGGACGACGTCGATGCCGAGGGCACGCAGCCGCTCCTGCGGGCCGACGCCCGATCGCAGGAGGATCGCGGGCGAGTTGAGGGCGCCGGCGGACAGGCTGACGTGGTCGGCGTAGACCTTCTCCAGCCGGCCGCCGGTCTCCACCTCGACGCCGACCGCCCTGGTGCCCTCGAACAGCACCCGGTGCACGGTGGCGCCGGAGCGGATGGTGAGGTTCTGCCGCTTGCGGGCCTCGGTGAGGTAGGCGATCGCGGTGGACACGCGCAGGTCGCCGCGGCGGTTCATGGGGATCATGCCGACGCCGGTGGACTCCGGGTCGTTGTGGTCGGCGACGTAGCCGAAGCCCTGGTCGATGCAGGCCTCCAGGTAGGCCGCCTGGAACGGCACCAACTGGTCGCGGGTGTGCCGGACGATCGGGGTGGGGCCGCCCTGGCCGTGGAACGGGCCGTCGTAGTCCTGGTCGTCCTCGATCCGGCGGAAGTACGGCAGGAGTTCGTCCCACGACCACGAGTCGTTGCCCAGCTGGGCCCACTCGTCGTAGTCCGCCGGGATGCCGCGCAGCGCGATGGCGCCGTTGACGGCCGAGCAGCCGCCGGCCACCTTGCCGCGGGCGTACGTCAGCGAACGGCCCGGGACGGCCTCGGCCGAGTAGCCCCAGTCGTGGTCCTCCACGGACACGGTCCGCGCGTTCGTGATGTCGCCGGGGATCCGGGAGACGTCCGCCCAGTCGGGTCCGGCCTCCAGCAGCAGGACACGGACGTCGGCGTTCTCGGTGAGCCGGCTCGCGAGCACGGCACCCGAGGAGCCCGCGCCGACGACTATGTGGTCATACTTCATGGGTTCTTCCTCTCCGAACCGCTACCGGGGACCGGGGTCACAGACCCGGGAACTCATCGGTCTCGATCCAGGTCTCGATGGCCTGCTTCTCCGCGAGTTCGACGTACTCGTACCGGACCCCCAGGGCGTCGGGCTCGGTGATGATCCATCCCGGGGTGGCGCCCTCCGCGCTCCGGGACGCCGCCGCGACGCCGATCCCCTCGGCCGCCAGCGCCCTCAGACGGCCCTCCATGTCCGGCTCCCACAGCCCCAGGTAGAGGATCTGGCCCTCGTTGGCGGCCGAGAAGATGCCCTCGTCGCCGTCGGACTCGATCAGCTCGTAGTACGGCGGGCCCTGTTTCGAGAAGGCGACGTGCACGACCTGTTCGTGCGGGTGCGGGTCCTCGAGCCTCGGATTCGTGACGTGCGCGGGCTTGGTGAATTCGAGCCCGTGCGTCCGCGAGTAGTATTCGATCGCGTTCTCCAGATCGGGGACGACCACCCCGATGTGGAAATACGGCTGCTCGCTCATGTCCGCTCCCTGAATTCCCCGTTCACCGGTCGACCGGGACGTACGCGTCGAGCTGCGGCGGCTGCGCGAGGTACGTCAGCATCTCCGGGACGATTTCCTGCAGGTATTTCTTGGCGCTGTGCTCGGCGAGCGCCTCGTCGTCCACGTACTGCTCGACGACCAGGTACCGGCGGGGCTCGGTCCGGTGGCGCACGAACTCGAACACCGGGGTGCCGGGCTCGTTCTCCCTGACCTGCTTCACCAGCAGCTTCAGCACCTTCTCGAAGGGCTCTTCACTGCCCTCGGCGACGTCCAGGACGGTGGTGCACGTGATCACTGGTCCTCCAGTCTGCTCGGCCGGCCGGGGGGTCAGTGCAGCGGCGGCAGCAGGATGTCCGCCGTCTCGTCCTGGATCTTGGCCTCGGCCTCGGGGTAGTTGAACAACTCGGTGCCCACCGGGCCGAACAGCCCGTACCCCTCGGCGGCACGGGTGTCGAACCACATCGACATCTCCTTGCCGACCTCCTCGCCGAACAGGTGGGCGACCATCGCGAGCGTGCCGGCGTTGATCGAGGCGGCACCGGCGGTGGTCCAGATGCGGTCCTCGGGCGCGCCGAGCCACATACGGCGCGGCTCCACGACGTTGGCGCCCTCCTCCTTGAGCCGCCGGGAGATGGGCGGGCTGCAGGTCACCGGGGTCTTGCCGAGGATGCCGGCGCGCTGCAGGATGCCGACGCCGACGCAGTTGGCGCCGATGAACTTCCCGTTGACGTGGTGGTGCCGGATCGTGTCGAGGATCCGCTCGTTCTTGGTGGCGACACCGGAGCCGCGGCCGCCGGGGACGTACAGCACGTCGTAGAGGTCGTCGTCGCGCAGCACCGCGTGCGGCTCGACCCGGGCGCCCATCTGCATGGTGACCGGGCCCTCCTCCAGGGCCACCAGCTTGACCTCGATGTCCTCGCCGGTCGTCTCCTTCAGGTAGACCGCGACGCCGATCAGGATCTCCCAGGGAATGATCGTGTCCGACTCGCTGCATCGGTCGTAGGCGAGCACCGCGATGCTCTTGATCTCAGTCATGGATTCCTTCTCCGCTCGACTCCGGAATACCGGTCCGGCATTCGCCCCACACTCGGACCCAGCACGGAATTACCGGTCTCTGGTGGCGAAGCTAGCGCGGCCCGGAATATCGTCAGAGCCTTCGGCGGATACTTCCTGACCTCCCGTCCGGGGCCGGCCGGCAGGTAATTCCCCGCGAACTCGCGGACACTTCCTGAACTTGCTTTCCTTCCGGCGCGCGCGGCCGCGGTGGTCCGCGCGCCCGCCCGCGCCCGCCCGTCCGGCGGAGGGGGGCGGCCGGCGGGGCCGCGCGCCCCGGCGCATCAGGCCGAGTTCACGAAGTCGATCCGGGTTCCTGGCCGCCCGCACGGGCACCGGCCAGCCTGACGCCATGACATCTGAGAGCTCTGAGCTGCTGACTCGGACGTCCGGCGAGCCCCGGGAGGCACGGCGGAGCGCCCGGACGTCGGGGCGTTTCGCCGGCATCGTGGTGGGCAACTTCCTGGTCCTGCTCGACGCCTCCATCCTGAACGTGGCGGTGCCGGACCTCCGGGACGACCTGCACGCCTCGGCGAGCGCGCTGCCCTGGACGGTGGACGCCTACACCGTGGTGTTCGCGGGCCTGATGCTGGCCGCCGGTTCCATCGCGGACCGCTGGGGGCCGCGCCGGATCTACCGGACGGCCCTGATCTCGTTCGGTGTCGTCTCGGCGCTGTGCGCGGCGGCGAACTCCGCCGGGATGCTGATCGCCGGGCGGGCCCTGCTCGGCGTCGCGGCCGCGGGCCTGGTGCCCGCCTCGCTCGCGCTGCTCGCCGGGTTGTACCCGGACCCCGCCAAACGCTCCCGCGCCGTCGGCGCCTGGGCGGCGATCAGCGCGCTCGGCCTGGTCTCCGGACCCGTGCTCGGCGGTGCCCTGGTCGCCCTCGGCGGCTGGCAGCTGGTCTTCCTGGTCAACCCGCCGATCGCGCTGGTCACCATGGTGCTGGCGCGGAAGCTGTCGGCCGACCGGCCCAGCACCCACCGGCCGATCGACTACCCGGGCCTGCTGCTGTCCATCGTCGGCCTGGGCGCCCTGACCTTCGGTCTCGTCGACGGCGGCACCGACGGCTGGGCCCACCCCGTGCCGGTGACCGCCATCGTGCTCGCGGTGCTGGCCTTCGCCCTGCTCGCCGTCGTGGAACGGCGCGCCGAGGAACCGGCGCTGCCCCCGGCCCTGCTCTCACTGGGCCGGGTGCGGGCCGACCTGGTGGCCGGCTCCGCCGCCTCCTTCGCCTTCTACGGGCTGCTGTTCGCGATGACCCAGTGGATGGTCGAGGACCGGCACATGACGGCGCTGCGGACCGGGCTCGCGTTCCTGCCGATGACGCTGCCGCTCGCGGTGCTGCCGTTCTTCACCGGACGCCTGGTCGCGAAGATCGGCACCCGGCCGCTCATCCTCTTCGGCCTCGCCGCCGGCGCCCTGTCCGGCACGATCCTGTCGTTCTCCGGGACCGAGACCCCCCTCGCGCTGCTCGTCGCGGCCCAGCTGGCCCTCGCGCTGTGCGCCACCACGGCGATCCCCGCCTCGACCGCCGACATGGCGACGGCCGCGCCGCAGCGCTTCGCCGCCACCGCCCAGGGCGCGCTGAACGCCTCCCGCCAGGCCGGCTCGGCGCTCGGCGTCGCCGTGCTCGGGACGCTGGGCTCGATGCACCGGATCGGCCTCGGCGTCGTCGTCCTCGGCCTCGGCTCGCTGCTCCTGGTGGCCCTGCTCGGCCGGGCGAGGGCCACCCGGGACGCCTGAACGACCGGGCGGCACCCACGGGTCACGCCCACCCCCGCCCCACCCACACGTTGAAAGGAAGCGAGCCATGACCACCGCCCAGGACGCGACCGTCAAGGCCCCGGTCCGGCGCAACGTCGCCTGGATCCGTTCCGCCCTCCAGACGGCGATCGAGCTGGAGCACTCCACGCTCCCCGTCTACACCTCCGCGATGCTCTCGCTCCAGGTGCAGAACTTCACCAGCTACAACGCCATCCGCAGCGTGCTGATGGAGGAGATGGTGCACATGTCCATCGCCGCCAACATGCTCGCCGCGATCGGCGGCCGGCCCAGGATCAAGGACCTGGACCCGGGGTTCCCCTCGCACGGCCTGCCCGGCGGGGTGGAGCCGGACCTGCACATCGGGCTCGCCAAGCTCTCCAAGGCGCAGCTGCGCAACTTCATGCGCCTGGAGTCCCCGCTCTTCCTGCTGCCCGAGGAGTACGGCCACGAGGACTTCCCGACCATCGGCAAGCTCTACTCCGAGATCAAGGACGCGATCGTCGCCAACGCCGCCGAGCTGCGTGCCGCGGTCCAGGGCGGCGGGGTCGCGAACCAGGTCGGCGACAACATCGGCTTCAAGACCATCGTGCCGACGCCGGGCGTCGACCCGGTGGACCAGCTCCTGGAGGGCATCGCCGAGATCCTGGAGCAGGGCGAGGGCGCGACCAGCGGGACGATCCGGGCCGGCGCCGCGTTCCAGAACGAGGAGTCCCACTACGGGAAGTTCGCGGAGCTCTGGTACGGCCGCGCCTACCGCGAGCCGGAGCCGGCCGTCCCGCTGACCCCGGAGACCGAGGCCGTGCACTTCCAGGGCGCGAGGATCGGCTGGCCCGAGGTGGTCAACACGCTCGCCGTCCCGTCCGACGGCTACGAGAAGCTGCTGGCCGAGGACCCGGACGGCACGGAGATCAGGGAGTCGCTGCTGGTCTTCGACCAGGACTACACCGACATGATGGCCCACCTCGACGCGATGTGGAACGGCGATCCCGACACGCAGTGGCCGACCTTCGGCGAGGCCGTGCACAACATGATGAAGCTGCGGGTCTTCTCCTCCTTCACCTTCATGCAGCGCCGGATCCCGCCGGCGCTCATCGACGACCTGCCCCGCCTGTATCCGGCCGAGTTCGGCTTCCTGCACCAGTACACCGACCTCGACCAGCCGGTGTTCTACGGCCCCCGGTTCCGCAACCTCGCCGCCCCCCAGGCCTGAAGCCCCGGCAGGAGTCAGCGCATGTCCCGCACCCAGACGGTCCTGATCGTCGTCACCAGCCATGCCGAGCTGGGCGACACGGGCCGCAGCACCGGCTACTACATGCCCGAGGTCGCCCACCCCTGGCGGGTGTTCACCGAGGCCGGCTACCGGGTCGACCTCGCCTCCGTCCGCGGCGGCCGCCCGCCGGCCTCCGGGACCGACCTGGCCGATCCGGTCCAGAAGGCGTTCCTCGACGACCCCGGGATGAGCGCGAAGCTCGCCGACACGCTCCGCCCCGAGGACGTGGACCCGGCCGGCTACGACGCGGTCTTCTTCGCCGGCGGCCACGGCACCATGTGGGACTTCCCCGGTCATCCGGCGCTGTCCGCGCTCGCCCGCGACGTCTACGAGGCGGGCGGTGTGGTGGCCGCGCTCTGCCACGGCCCGGCGGCCCTGGTCGGGGTGCGGCTCTCCGACGGCCGCCCACTGGTGGAGGGCAGGCGGCTGACCGCCTTCAGCAACGCCGAGGAGGCCGCGGTCGGCCTCACCGGCGTCGTCCCGTTCGCGCTGCAGACCGCCCTGGAGGAACTGGGCGGCAAGCACGAGGCGGCCGCCGAGTTCACCGCCCACGCGGTGCGCGACGGCCGCCTGGTCACCGGCCAGAACCCGGCGTCCGCCACGGACACCGCGCTGGCGACGGTCGCGGCCCTGGCGGACTCATGACGGCACCGGTCACCGGAGCGGCGGTCGGGACACCCGAGCCGTATTCGCCGCTCGCCGACGCACCGGTGGGCCGCGCCCGCTGGTTCGTCCTGGCCGTGGGGCTGACCTGTACGTTCCTGGTCGTCGGCGGGGTCTCCATCGCGAACCTCGCCATGCCCTCGCTGCAGCAGACCCTGCACGTCGGCTTCGGCGCCGTGCAGTTCGTGGTGGCCGGCTACGGGCTGGTGTACGCCGTCTTCCTGATCACCGGCGGCCGGCTCGGCGACGTGCTGGGCCGCCGCCGGGTCCTGCTCGGCGGCCTCGTCCTGTTCACCGCCGCCGTGCTGCTCAGCGGCCTCGCCCCGAACGCGGCCGTCCTCATCGGCGCCCGCCTGGTGCAGGGCTTCGGCGCCGCGCTGATCTACCCGCAGATCCTGTCGATCATCCAGGACACCTTCGAGGGCGCCGAGCGCAACTTCGCCCTCGGGCTGTTCGGCGCCACCATCGGGGTCGCCATCGTCGTCGGCCAGCTGGTCGGCGGCGCGCTGATCCAGCTGAACCTGGCGGGCCTCGCCTGGCGCCCGGCCTTCCTGGTGCTGGTACCGCTCGGCACCGCCGCGCTGCTCACCGGCCGCCGGGTGATGGCCCGGGACCGGCCGGCCGGGCGGCCGCACCTGGACCTGGCCGGCACCGGCCTGCTCGGCGGCGCGCTGCTGCTCCTCGTCCTGCCGCTGCTGATCGGCCCGGGAACGGGCTGGGCCTGGTGGAGCTGGGCGATGTTCGCCGCCGCCGTCCCCGCCTTCACCGTCTTCGTCCGCCACGAACAGCACCTGGACCGCACCGGCCGCACCCCGCTGCTGCGCCCGTCCCTGTTCGGGCAGCGGGCGTTCGGCGTGGGCATCGCGATCGGCGTCCTGTACTTCATCACCATCGTCGGCCTGGCCGTCTACACCTCGCTGACCTTCCAGGTCGGCCTCGGCCTCAACCCGCTGCAGGCGGGGCTCGCCTTCGCCCCCGTCGGCGTCGCGTTCTTCGCCTCGTCGTTGGTGGTGCCCCGGCTCGTCCCGCGGCTCGGCCGGACCGTGCTGGTCCTCGGACACGTGCTGCTGCTCGGCGGCCTGGCCGCCGCTTGGGCCACCGTGCACACGGCCGGGTCCGGGCTGTCGGCCGCCGAGCTGGCGCTGCCGCTGCTGCTGGTCGGCACCGCCCAGGGCCTGACGATGTCCCCGCTGATCGGGATCGTCCTGACCGGCATCCGGCCCACCGACAAGGGTTCGGCCTCGGGCGCGCTCACCACCGCGTTCCAGATCGGCCAGGCGCTGGGGGTGGCCGGAATCGGTACGGTCTTCTCCGTCCTCGGCGCCCACCCCGGTTCGACCGCAGCGTCAAGCCGTTACCAAGTCGCCTATCAATACGCCCTGTTCATCATGGCGGCACTTACGCTGGTGTCGTTCCTGCTGGTCTTCCTGCTCCCGAACCCGCACGACAGCCGGCCCCACCACCACTTCCTGTGGGTGCGGCACGGCCGCCGCACCGGGCTCGCCCACGCCTTCTACCTGCTGACGGGCGGCCACGCGGTGGGCCGCCGGCTCAGCCACTGGTTCCACCACCACGAAGGGAAACACTGATGCGTCAGGTCGCTCTGGGCAGCCAGGGTCTGCGGGTCTCCGCACAGGGGCTCGGCTGCATGGGCATGAGCCAGTCGTACGGGGTCGGCAACGACGAGGAGTCGATCAGGACCATCCACCGGGCCCTCGATCTGGGCGTGACCCTGATCGACACGGCGAACGTGTACGGCGCGACCGGCCTGTACGGCGTCGGCGCCAACGAGAAGCTGGTCGGCTACGCCCTCAGGGAGCGCCGGGACGAGGTCACCCTCGCCACCAAGTGCGGCATCGTCGACGTGCGGCCCGGCGCCGGCATGGAGCTGCGTGCCGACCCGGAGTACGTCCGGCAGTGCTGCGACGACTCGCTGAAGCGCCTCGGCGTGGACCACATCGACCTGTACTACCTGCACCGGATCGACCCGAAGACGCCCGTCGAGGACTCCATCGGCGCCTTCGCCGAGCTGGTGAAGGCGGGCAAGGTCCGCTACATCGGCGTCTCCGAGGTGTCCGCCGAGGAGCTGGAGCGCGCCCACGCCGTGCACCCGGTCACCGCCGTGCAGAGCGAGTACTCGCTGTGGAGCCGCGAACTGGAGGCGCAGGTGCTGCCCGCCGCCCGCCGGCTGGGCATCGGCGTGGTCCCGTTCTCCCCGCTCGGCCGGGGCTTCCTGACCGGCGCGGTCACCAGCCGGGACACCATGGCGGCGAACGACATGCGCCGCAACCTGCCGCGGTTCTCCCAGGACAACCTGGACGCCAACCAGCGGGTCGTGGACGTCATCCGGGAGATCGCCGCCGCCCACGAGGTGCTGCCCGGGCAGATCGCGCTGGCCTGGGTGCACGCGCAGGGCGACGACATCGTGCCCATCCCGGGCACCAAGCGGATCAGCTACCTGGAACAGAACACGGCCGCCGCGGACCTCACGCTGACCGCCGACGACCTGTCCCGCCTCGCCGCGGCGGCCGCCCTGATCCAGGGCGACCGCCGCTGACCCGCGCGCGGTCTCAGTCCGCCTTCAGCTCCGGCGGATGCAGGAAGTAGTTGGCGGCCGACGCCGCCTGCGCCCCCTCGTGGACGGCCGCCGTCACCTGATGGGAGTGCAGCGCGGTGAGGTCGCCGGCCGCGTAGACGCCCGGCACGCTGGTCCGCTGCTCGGAGTCCACCGCCACGTATCCGGTGGGGGCGAGCCGGACACCCAGCTGCCGGGCGAGCGCGGTCTCGGGGGTGGCGCCCTGGATGGAGAAGAGCGCGTCGAGCTCCAGCCGGCGGCCCTGCCGGGTCACCACCGCCGACAGCATCCCGTCCGCGCCCTCCGCCTCCGCGATCCGGTCGTGCACCACGGGGATCCCGGCGCCCGCCAGCCGGCGCCGGAACTTCGGGCTGATCTCGTCGCTCGCGCTGTTGGTCAGCAGCCGCACCCGGTCGGTGAGGCTGTGCAGCTGCATGGCCTCACCCGCGGCCGCGTCGGTGTGGCCGACGACCAGGATGCTGCGCCCCCGGTTCTCGTACCCGTCGCACGCGATGCACCAGAACATCGACCGGCCGACGTACGGCTCCCAGCCCTGGAAGTGCGGGAAGTGGTCGAGGACGCCGGTGGCGAGCACCAGCGACCGAGCCCGCCAGGAGCGGCCCTGGGAACGGACCGTGAAGCCCTGCCCGGCGTCGCCCCCGGCCTCGGTGATCAGATGGTGCAGGACCCGGGCGTGGGGGTAGCGGGCGAGCTGCTCCCGGCCGAGCTTGCGCAGGTCGACGGTGGGGACACCGTCCGGGAAGCCGAGGTAGTTGTGGTTGGTCTGGTGGTGGGTCGAGCGTCCGTGCCCGGTGTCGAAGACCAGGACCTCGCGGTTGTAGCGGGCCAGGTAGAGCGCCGCGGACAGCCCGGCCGGGCCGCCCCCCACGACGACGGTGTCGACGATCCCCATGTGTGCGTCCCTTTCCTCAGGTCGGACGGGTCAGCTCCCCGGCCGGCTCCAGCTCCGCGTGGACCGCTCCGAGGCAGCGGTTCATGACCACCCGCAGCCCGCCCGCTTCGGCGATGTCGCGTGCCTCGTCGGAGACGATGCCGAGCTGGAGCCACAGCGCCCGCGCCCCGATCCGAAGGGCCTGCCGGGCCACGGCCGGCGTCTTCGGCGCCGGCCGGAAGACGTCCACGACGTCGACCGGTTCGCCGATGTCGAGCAGCGAGGCGAAGGCCGGCCGGCCCAGCACCTGGCGGTGGTGGGGGTTGACCGGGATGACGTTGAAGCCCTTGCGCAGCAGGTAGGCCGGGATCTCGTGCGCGGACTTGCCCGGCTCCGCCGAGGCGCCGACCACGGCGATCGTGCGTGCCCCGCCGAGGATGCGCCGGTACTCGTCCCACAGGTACTCGCTCATGCGGGTGTCCCCTCTCCGTACGGTTCGCCGGCCGCGGCGACGCGCCGCGGACGCAGCCAGATGACGCCGAGCGGCGGCAGGGTGACCTCGGTGCTCCACCGCTGGCCCTGCCACGGCTCCGGGCGGGCGGTGAGCGGCCCGGAGTTGACCACGCCGGAGCCGCCGTAGCGGTCCGCGTCGGTGTTGAGGATCTCGGTCCACTCACCACCGCCGGGCAGGCCGATGCGGTAGCCGTGGCGCACGCCCGGCTGGAAGTGGTGCACACACACCAGGGGCGAGCCGTCGGTGTCGTAGCGGACGAAGGAGTACACGTTGTCCTCGGCCGCGTCCGCGTCCAGCCAGCGAAAGCCCTCGGGGTCGGCGTCCAGGCTCCACAGGGCGGGCAGCTCCAGGTAGTGCGCGTTGAGGTCGCGCACCAGGTCGCGCACCCCGGTGTGCGGGGCGTGCCCGAGCGCGGCCCAGTCGGTCCCCGTGTCGTGCGACCACTCGCTTTCCTGAGCGAACTCCTGGCCCATGAAAAGCAGTTGCTTGCCCGGGAAGCCCCACATCAGGGCGAGGTAGGACCGCACGCCGGCGAACCTGCGCCAGGGGTCGCCCGGCATCCTGCCGAGCAGCGAGCCCTTGCCGTGCACCACCTCGTCGTGGCTGACCGGCAGCAGGTGGTTCTCGGTGTAGGCGTACACCAGGGGGAAGGTCAGCGCGTGGTGGTGGTACCGGCGGTGCACCGGGTCCCGGCCCATGTAGTCCAGGGAGTCGTGCATCCAGCCCATGTTCCACTTGAAGCCGAAGCCGAGCCCGCCGTGGTCGGTGCGCCGGGTCACGCCGTCCCAGGCCGTGGACTCCTCGGCGATGGTGACCACGCCGGGGTTGCTGCGGTAGACGGCGGCGTTCATCTCCTGGAGGAACTCCACCGCCTCCAGGTGCTCCCGGCCGCCGTAGGCGTTGGGCAGCCAGCCGCCCTCGGGGCGGGAGTAGTCGAGGTAGAGCATCGAGGCGACGGCGTCCACCCGCAGGCCGTCCACATGGAACTCGGCGCACCAGTACAGGGCGTTGGCGACCAGGAAGTTGCGGACCTGCTCGCGGCCGTAGTCGAAGACGAGGGTGCCCCAGTCGGGGTGCTCGCCGCGGCGCGGGTCGGGGTGCTCGTACAGCGCGGTGCCGTCGAACCGGGCCAGCGCCCAGTCGTCCTTGGGGAAGTGCGCCGGCACCCAGTCGAGGATGACGCCGATGCCGGCCCGGTGCAGGGCGTCCACCAGGTACCGGAAGTCGTCGGGGGTGCCCGGCGCGGCCATCGGCGCGTAGTACGAGGTGACCTGGTATCCCCACGAGCCGCGGAACGGGTGCTCGGCGACCGGCAGGAACTCCACGTGGGTGAAGCCCAGCGCCTTGACGTAGCCGGGCAGTTCGGTGGCCAGCTCGCGGTAGGTGCGGCCGGGCCGCCAGGAGCCGAGGTGCAGTTCGTACACGCTCATCGGCGCCCGCTCGGCGGGCCTGCGGCCGCGGGCGGCCATCCACTCGCCGTCGGTCCACCGGTGGCCCGCGGTGAAGACGACGGAGGCGGTGCCTGGCGCCGCCTCGGCCGAGCGGGCCAGCGGGTCGGCCTTCTGCCGCCAGGTGCCGTCGGGGCCGAGGATCTCGAACTTGTACCGGCAGCCGTCGCCGACGCCCGGCACGAACAGCTCCCACACGCCCGAGGCGCCCAGCGAGCGCATGGGGTGGCCCACGCCGGCCCAGTGGTTGAAGTCCCCGACGACCCGTACGGCGCGGGCGTTCGGCGCCCAGACCGCGAACGCGGTGCCGGTCACCGACCGGTGCTCCAGCACCCGTGCGCCGAGCACGGTCCACAGCCGCTCGTGCCGGCCCTCCGCGATCAGGTACAGGTCCAGCTCGCCGGGCACGGGCGGGAAGCGGTACGGGTCGTCCGTCTCGCACACGCAGTCGGCGTAGCGCACCCGCAGCCGGTACTCGGGGTCGCCGGCGGGGTCGCCGGGTCCGGGCAGTGTCCCGGTGAAGACGCCGCCGCCTTCGTGCCGCAGCTCGGCGAGCACCTCCCCGGCCGGGCCGACGGCCCACACCGCCTCGGCGAGGGGTTTGAGGACGCGCAGGGTCACGCCGTCGGGTCCTGGGTGCGGGCCGAGCAGCGCGTGGGGATCGCTGGTCTCGCCGGAGGCCAGACGCCTGAGGTCGGTGGCCGGCAGCCGTGCGGGGGCCGTCCGGAGGAGGTGGGGGGAAACCGGCGGGTTCACGAGAGGCGCGTCCTGTCCGTGATGATGTGGGCGACCTGGTGCCGCGGGTCGAGACGTACGTAGTTCTCGCGGCCCCAGCGGTACGTCTCGCCGGACAGCGCGTCGTGCGCGTCGAAGGTGTCGGCGCGGTCCAGGCCGAGGGCCGGCAGGTCGAGGTGGACGGTCGCCTCCCGCACACTGTGCGGATCGAGGTTGAGCACCACGAGGACCCAGTCGTCCCCGGCCCGTTTGGAGAAGCAGACCACCGCGTCGTTGTCCGCCCGGTGGAAGCGCAGGTTGCGCAGCCGGCGCAGGGCGGGGTGGTCCCGGCGCAGCCCGTTGAGCGTGGTGAGCAGCGGGGCGAGGGTGTCGCCCGAGGCGTCGGCCGCCTTCCAGTCCCTGGGCCGGTACTGGTACTTCTCCGAGTCGAGGTACTCCTCGCTGCCGGGTCCGGCGGGCACGTTCTCGTACAGCTCGTAGCCCGCGTACACGCCCCAGGCGGGGGCCGCCGTAGCGGCGAGCACGGCCCGGACGGCGAAGGCCGCGCGGCCGCCGTACTGGAGGAAGGCGTTGAGGATGTCCGGGGTGTTCACGAAGAGGTTGGGCCGCAGGTAGGCCGCGCTCTCCTCGCCGCCGAGACCGGCCAGTTCGGCCAGGTAGGACTCCACCTCCTCCTTGGAGTTGCGCCAGGTGAAGTACGTGTACGACTGGTGGAAGCCGATCCGGGCCAGGCTGTGCATCATCGCGGGCCGGGTGAACGCCTCGGCGAGGAAGAGCACGTCCGGGTCGGTGGCGTGCACCTCCTCGATGAGCCGTTCCCAGAACCAGACGGGCTTGGTGTGCGGGTTGTCCACCCGGAAGATGCGCACCCCGTGCGCCATCCAGTGCCGCAGCAGACGCAGGCACTCGGCGTACAGCCCCTCCGGCTCGTTGTCGAAGTCCAGGGGGTAGATGTCCTGGTACTTCTTCGGCGGGTTCTCGGCGTAGGCGATCGACCCGTCGATCCGGTGCCGGAACCACTCCGGGTGCTCGGTGACCCAGGGGTGGTCCGGCGAACACTGCAGGGCGAAGTCGAGCGCCACCTCCAGGCCGAGCTCGCCGGCCCGGGCGACGAAGTGGTCGAAGTCGTCGAGCGTGCCGAGGTCCGGGTGGACCGCGTCGTGGCCGCCGGCCGGGGAGCCGATCGCCCAGGGCGATCCCGGGTCGTGCGGGCCCGCGGCCAGGGTGTTGCCGCGGCCCTTGCGGTGGGTGGTGCCGATCGGGTGGACGGGCGGCAGGTACACCACGTCGAAGCCCATCGCGGCGACCGCCTCCAGCCGCTCCGCCGCGGTCCGCAGGGTTCCCGAGCGCGGCGGCTCCAGCACGCCCTCGGCGTTCACCGCGGCGGGCACGGCGCCCTCGGAGCGCGGGAAGAACTCGTACCAGGACCCGAACAGCGCCCGCTCGCGGTCGACGCGCAGCGGCAGCTCGCCGGAGGAGGTGACCAGCTCGCGCAGCGGCCGCGCGGTGAGGACGCCGGTCGCCTCGGCACCGAGCGCGGCGGCGAGCCGGTCGTCGGGGGCGAGCGTGCCGTCCAGGAGCCGGTCCCGGGCCGCCGCGAGCACCTCCCGGTCCCGCTGCGGGCCGTCGGCCGGCAGCTTGTGCAGCGCCCGCTCGAACAGCAGCGCGCCCTCCGCCAGCACCAGCTCCACGTCGATCCGGGCCGGGACCTTGATCCGCGCGGTGTGCCGCCAGGTGGCCACCGGATCGGTCCAGGCCTCCACCCGGTACGTCCACTCGCCCTCCCGGTCGGCCGCGACCTGGGCGGCGTAGCGGTCGGTGCCCGGCGCGACCAGGCGCATGGGCGTCCAGGGTCCCGGCACGCCGTCCGGGTCGGTCAGGACGACGTTCGCGGCGACCGCGTCGTGTCCCTCCCTGAAGACCGTGGCGGACACCTCGAACAGCTCGCCCGGCACGGCGCGGGCGGGTCGGCGACCCGCGTCCACCTGGGGGCGGACGTCCCGCACGGGTATCCGGCCGACCGTGGGGGCCGGCCGACGGACGTCGGGCTTGCCTTGCATGCTCATGCCTCCTGGCACCGAAGTACGGTGGTGGGCCCGGTTCCGGTGCGGACCGGGGTCAGGACAGGGAAGGGGGATGCGGCGCCGGCCGGCGCAGCGCCGTGGTCCCGTTGCTCACGTCGGCGATGATGCGGCGGTAGCCCGCCACCAGCGGGTGGTGCGGATAGGCCGTGCTGAACAGCCGTTCCCCGGCCAGCGAGGCCATCTCGGGGGCGTAGGGCAGTGCCACGGTGATCGGGGTGCCGAAGGCGTTCTCCACCTTGGCGCGCAGCGGCTCCGGTTCCGTCCCGGCCGGCACCAGGTTCACCGCCACGCTCAGCCGCCCGCAGCCGAGGCGTTCGGCGAGCGACATCGTCTCGGCGGCCCCCGCCATGTCCAGCCGGTCCGCCCGGGTGACCACCACCAGGGCGTCCGAGCTGGCCATCGAGGTCACCGTCTCGTTGTTGAAGCCGGCGTGGGTGTCGAGGAGCAGCACGTCGAGCGCGAGGGAGTCGATCAGCCGGTCGAAGCCCTCCCGCAGCAGCCCGACGTCGTAGCCGCGGCCCATGATCTCGTTGATGCCGGCCGCCCGGCTGCGGGCCGGCACCACGAAGAAGCCGTCGTGCCCGGCGTCCGCCTCCGCGGCGTACGCGGCGTCCTCGATCTCGCAGCGCCCGATCAGGTAGTCGCTGAGCGAGTGCCGGACCGTGCCGAGCGCGTCCCCGAACAGGATGTCGAGGGCGGGGGTCTGGATGTCGGTGTCCACCAGTGCGACCCTGCGCCCGGAGGAGGCCAGGAGCACCGCCAGGTTGGCGGCCGTGCTGGACTTGCCCGTACCGCCCCGGTACGAGTGCACGGTGATGATCTGCGACATGGTCTCCACCCGGGGTTCGGTCAGGACTTGCGCCGGTGCACGGCCATCATGGTGATGTCGTCCGACTGTTCGGCCGGGCCGACGAACTCGCCCAGCACACCGTCCATGTGGTCGAGGAGCTCCTCGCCGCGCACCGCCGCCTCGGCCAGCTGTTCGATCATCAGGTCGTTCCCGAAGAACCGTCCCGTCCCGGAGCGCGCCTCGGTCACCCCGTCGGTGTAGATGAAGAGGGTGTCGCCGGGGCTGATCTGCGCGTAGCCGAGCGAGAAGGTGACGTCGGGGATGACGCCGACCGCCGGTCCCGTGGGCTCCAGCAGCACCGGTTCGGAACCGTCGGCGCTGACCAGCACGGGCGGGTTGTGGCCGCCGTTGATGTAGACGAGGTTGCCGGTGAGCGGGTCGAGGACGCCGAAGAAGAGGGTGGCGAAGTAGCCCTGCCTGATGTGGTTGCGGGTCAGGTAGTTGTTGGTGCCCGCCACCGCGTTCAGCAGCGGGGTGGCCCCCACGACGGGGATGGCGCGGGTCTGCTCCTCCCAGACGGTGGACTCGTTCAGCACGTCGGCGGCGATCAGGTTCTGCAGGCCGCTCTGCTCGGCGGTGTGCCGCAGCAGACTGCGGATCAGCGCCATGAACAGGGCAGCGCCCACCCCCTTGTCGCAGACGTCGGCCACGACCAGGGCCAGCCGGCGCCGGTTGACCAGTTCGAAGACGTCGTAGAAGTCCCCGGCCACGGTGCGGGCCGGCCGGAAGCGGACGTCGATCTCCCAGTCGTCGGGGTTGGGCAGCGTGTCCGGCAGGAAGCCGAGCTGTATCTCCCGGCCGATCTCCAGCTCCCGTTCGTAGCTGAGCAGTTCGGCGTGGGCGGTGACGTCCTCCAGGGTGCGGGTGAACTCGGCCCGCTCATGGCAGTTGCGCAGCCGGGCGCGGACCAGTTCGTGGTGGAAGGGGGGCACGAGATAGTCGAAGCCCGCCTGGACGTGACCGCCCAGCAGGTGCAGGTCGTGGTCCGCGAACGCCACGACGGTCGGCTGCCGCCCCTCGTCGTCGAGCCGCCGTACGACGGCCTTCACGGTGGCCGGCGCGAGCCGGGCGGAGACGAGCAGCACGTCGGTCTCCCCCAGCCCGCCGGGCGCCTGCGCCAGGGCCTCGCCCGGGGTGCGGCGGCGGACCGTGAACCGCAGCGCCTCGAGCGTGGCCAGCAACTCGGCCGGGGCGCGCCGGTGTTCGTCGAGCAGCAGCACCTTCGTCTGTGACATCTCGTCTCATCTATCCGTGGTGGCCGCGGCGGATCGTCAGCGTGCTGACGTTGCGCCCCGCCACCAGCTCGTAGTCGAAGCGGTCCACGGCCGTCAGGGCCAGGAAGACCCCGAGGCCGCCGACGGCCCGCCGGGCCAGCGGCACCTCCAGGTCGGGCGCCTTCATGCCACCGCGCGGGTCGAAGGGCGGGGCGTCGTCGGCGAAGCGCACCCACACCCGGTCCGCGGTGAAGCCGCCGTCCACGCAGATGGCGCCGGGCGCTCCGCGGTAGCCGTGCATGACGATGTTGGTGGCCAGCTCGTCGGCCGCCAGCCGCAGCCGGTAGGTCTCGCTGCCGCTCAGCCGGCCCGACCGCCCGAGCTCGAGGACGAACCCGGCGACCAGGTCCAGGGACTCCAGGTCGGCCGGGATCCGCAGCCCCGGCGCGGCCCGGTCGACGAGCGGCACGGCGGCGCAGTGCGCCTCGCACCACTCCTGCCCGGCGGTGTGTTTGGCCGACGCGGCCCCTGAGTCGATCGCCATCTCCCGCCCCTCTCAGGCGTCGATCAGCTCGATGCTGTGGTCGAAGCCCGCCAGCCGGATGGTGCGGCTCACCGGCTCCGTGGCGCCGATCACGGCGATGCGCACCTCGTCGCCCATCTTCTGGCGGGCGAAGACCAGCGAGCGCAGGCCGGCGCTGGACAGGTAGTCGAGGTGGCGGGCGTCTATCTCCAGCCGCACCGCGCCCTCCTCGGCCGCCTGGTCGACCAGGTCGTGGAAGCGGGGCGCGGTGGACGCGTCGAGTTCGCCCTTGACCTCGATGGTCGCGAGGCCCCCGGTGACGTTGAGGATTCCGTCGAACGACATGAACAACTCTCCTTGGGTGAGGCGGTGATGCCTCGTGTCGAGGCCCGGTACGGCGGTCAGCCGGTGCGGCGGTCCCTGCCGACGAGGATCACCAGGGCGTGCGGACCCAGGTGGTAGCGGCCCGGGTGGTGCAGCTCGCTCTCGCCGCCCACCGGGGCGAGCCCGTACGGTGCGGCCAGTCCGGTGTCGGCGAACAGGTGCCAGGCCTGCCCCTCGGGCAGGCCGGGCAGCTCCAGGTCGTGCGCTTCCCAGTGCGCGTTGACGGCGATGTAGACGTGGTCGTCGGCGACGGTTCCGCCCTTGGCGTGCCGGCCGCAGCGCATCAGGCCGAGCACCCTGCTGTGCGCGGACCAGTCCGGGTGCCAGGCCCGTACGCCGTGCCAGCTGATGTCGGGGTAGCCGCTGCCGACCCGGTCCGAGCCGACCGGGTGGTCGGCGGTGCGCAGGACGGGATGGGCGTGCCGGAAGGCGATCAGGGAGCGGGTGAACCTCAGCAGCTCGGCGTTGGCCTCGACGAGCCCCCAGTCGAACCAGGACAGCTCGTTGTCCTGGCAGTAGCCGTTGTTGTTGCCGAGCTGGGTGCGCCCGACCTCGTCGCCGGCCAGGATCATCGGGACGCCCTGGCTGGTGAGCAGGACGCCCAGCATGTTCTTCATCTGGCGCGTCCGGAGGTCGCGGACGCGCGCCGAGGCGCTGGGCCCCTCCTCGCCGCAGTTCCAGCTGTGGTTGTCGTCGGCCCCGTCGCGGTTGTCCTCGCCGTTGGCCTCGTTGTGCTTGCCGTTGTACGTCACCAGGTCGTTCAGGGTGAACCCGTCGTGCGCGGTGACGAAGTTGACCGAGGCCGAGGCGGTGCGGTCGCGGTACAGGTCGGGGGAGCCGGCCATACGGGTGGCCAGCTCGCCGACCAGGCCGGGCTCGCCCTTGACGAAGCGGCGCACGGTGTCGCGGTACTTGCCGTTCCACTCCGACCAGCGGCCGTAGTTGGGGAACGCGCCGACCTGGTAGAGGCCGGCCGCGTCCCACGCCTCGGCGATCAGCTTGGTGTGGCGCAGGATAGGGTCGTGGGCCAGCTGTTCCAGCAGCGGCGGGTTGGGCAGCGGGGTGCCGTCGGGGGCCCGGTCGAGGATGGCGGCGAGATCGAACCGGAAGCCGTCGATGTGGTACTCGGCCACCCAGTAGCGCAGGCAGGACAGCACGAAGTCGCGGACCACGGGGTGGTTGCAGTTGACGGTGTTGCCGGTGCCGCTGAAGTTGTAGTACTCGCCGCGCGGCGTGAGCATGTAGTACGTGGCGTTGTCCAGGCCGCGGAACGAGATGGTCGGGCCGTGCTCGTTGCCCTCGGCGGTGTGGTTGAAGACCACGTCGAGGACGACCTCGATGCCGGCCCGGTGCAGCTCCCGGACGAGGGTCTTGAACTCGTCGGCCTGCATCCCGAACCGGCCGGTGGCCGCGTACCCGGCCTTGGGCGCGAAGAACGAGACGGTGTTGTAGCCCCAGTAGTTGTGCAGGCGCCCGCCGGTCGCCGGGTCGGTGCGCGGGTTGTCCAGCTCGTCGAACTCGAAGACCGGCAGCAGCTCGACGCAGTTGACGCCGAGGTCCCGCAGGTAGGGGATCTTCTCCCGCAGGCCCGCGTAGGTGCCCGGTGCGCTCACCCGGGACGACGGGTGGCGGGTGAAGCCGCGCAGGTGGGTCTCGTAGACGACCAGGTCCTCGGTGGGGATGCCGAGCGGGGTGTCGTCGCCCCAGTCGAAGTCCTCGTCGAGCACCTTGGCCCGGTAGGGGTAGACGTCGTCCCAGTCCGGCTCCCGCCCCCACACGTCCCGGCCGGAGACCAGCCGGGCGTAGGGGTCGCTGAGCACCTTGCCGGCGTCGAACCGGTCGCCGGCCTCCGGGTCGAAGGGGCCGTCGGCGCGGAAGCCGTACTCCAGGTTCTCCGGGTCGAGGCCGAAGACCGTCATCGCGTACACGCTGCCGGTGCGGAACTCCGGCGGGAACTCCAGTTCGGCCGTGGGGCGCCGGGCGCCCCGCTCGAAGAGCACCAGCCGCATCGCGGTGGCCCGGTCGGAGTAGACGGAGAAGTTGATCCCGCCCGGCACCGGATGGGCGCCGTACGGGAAGGGCCGGCCGGCCCTGACCCGGTAGCCGCCGATCCGGCGGGTGGGGAACGCGTCGACGCGCTCGCGTACCTCCGGGGTGGTCATCGGCCCGTGCGTTCCCGTGCGGCGTCCAGGTCTTCCTCGATCCGGAAGAAGTCCAGGAACCCGGTGGCGGACATCACGAACCGGACCTCCTCCGACAGGCCGACCAGGGTCACCCCGGTCTCCAGCTGCTGGGCCCTGCGGTGCACGATCAGCAGGGTGCGCAGGCCCGCGCTGGAGACGTAGCTGACCCCGCTGAGGTCGATGACCAGCCGGCTGCCCTGTCCGACGAACGGCAGCAGCTGGGCCTGGAGCCCGCCGGACGTGGTCGAGTTGATCTCTCCTTCGAGGACGACGACCGCGGTGTCGCCCTCACTGCGGGAGCTGAGCTTGACGGTCATCCCGCCACCTCCGTCCGGGCCACGGGGGCCAGTCGCACCTTCACCTTGACCCGCCCCGACGTCTCGGGCAGCTGGACGAGCAAAGCCTCGGCGTCGAACGCGCCGTGCGGCTCGCCGTCGATCTCCACCGACTCGATGCGCACGGAGCCGCGCGGCAGCAGGTCGGGGGCCACCCGCAGCACCCGGCCCTCGATCAGCGCGGGGTCCGGCTTGAACCAGAAGTCCATGGCGCTGCCCCCCAGCAGCAGGTTGTTGTAGACGGCGGCGAGGTAGCACAGCTCGGCCGAGTGGTACATCGACATCGAGTGGCTGCCCTTGAGCCGCTCGACCCCGAGGAGGTACGGCAGCCCGTTCGCCAGCACGTTGAAGTAGACGGCGCCCTCGTCGTGGTCGAGGAAGAAGGCGTTGTAGAAGGCCTGCGCGTCCCGGGCCTCGCCCTGGAAGTCGGCCCGGCCGGTCGTGCCGTGCAGGATGAGGTAGGCGAGGATCGCCTGCTCCTGCTGCCACCACGCCTTGCGGTCGTGCCAGGTGAACCGGTGCCGGTCCTCGCCCGCCACCCGGGTCCGTTCCACCACGTCGTACCAGCCGCCGCGCTGCCGGTCCGCGCCCCACTCGGGCATGGTCTCGCCGAGCGAGGTGGCCAGCTCCAGGTAGCCGTCCTTGGGGCGCAGCGAGTGCATCCGCAGCAGGTTCCAGGCGATCTTGAGGTTGTGGCCGACGACGGCCCGGTTCTGCTGCCAGCCGTGTGTGGTGTCGTGCGACCAGTCCTTGTGGAACCGTTCCTGCACGAAGGGGCTGTGCTCCGGGTCCGGGAACCGCCTGACGATGGTGTCGAAGGTGTACTCCAGCATGTCGGCGTACGTCTTCTCGCCGGTGGCCAGGTACAGGTTGATCAGGTAGGCCGGGGCGTGGTCGCCGACGGAGTTCCAGTTCTTGCGGGCCCGGTTGGGGCCGAGCGACTCGTGCTCCGGGCTGAGCAGGATCGGGTCGATGTGCGAGAAGTACCCGCCGTGCTCCGGGTCGAGGTAGAACCGGTCGAAGAGGCGGATGGTGGCGTCCGCGTCGGCCTTGATGCGCGGGTCGCCGGTGATCCGGTAGGTCTGGACCGGGCCGGCCAGCGCGTAGATCTGCTCGTAGGCGGGCAGCGCGTCGTAGTCGTCGGAGAACTCCGAGGTGAACAGCTTGGTCTCGACGTCCCCGTCCACCTTGAGGCCGTGGTACCAGTACACGACGTTCTCGTCGGCGTCCACGAACCGCATGTGCTCGCGCAGGTACTCGGTGCCCCGCTCGGCGACCTCCAGGTACTCGTCGTCACCGGTGAGCAGGAACGCGGAGGCCATGCCGTAGACCAGCCGGGAGATGGTGTCCGTCTCCTGGACGTGGCTCGCGGTCTTGTCGCCGCTGAGCCGGATCTCGGTGCGGTAGCGCGTGAAGTCCACCGGCCCGTCGCCGAACTGGGCCTTGCGGTAGAAGGCGGCGATCTCCCGGATCTGCCGGATCCACCAGCCGGCCTCCTCGAACCGGTGGTCGTCCGTCTGCCGCCCCGTGAAGACCAGCCGCTTGGCCTCGAACCGCAGCCCGTCCGCCATGGGGTAGAAGATGCCGTACGCGAGGACGTACCGGCCCTCCTCCAGCAGCTCGTCGATGTGCCCGGAGGCGTCCTGGTAGGGCTCCCCGAGGTTGTGCAGCAGCTCCGCGCCGGGCCCGCCGTCCAGCGAGACCTCGAAGGGGCGGCCGTCGGCGGTGACGAGGGTGAAGACGCGCGCCTCGCGGTCGAATCCGGCCACCCGGCCCGCGATGGTGTCGGAGAACGTGAAGTTGACGGTGTCGGACATGGTCACACCCTTCGCATTATGATTCTGAATTCGTCCGGGACTGATGAACCATCGAATCTCCCGTTCCTGACATTCCGCGAACGTGTCATATCTTCAGCGGGTCCGTACCGCGCGCACAAAAAGCGTTCGCGGACTTCCTGAACTTTCAATTCTCGTGCCGGAATTCCTCGACGAGGCGGCGGACGGCGGCGAGCGGGATCGGCAGCCAGGCGGGCCGGTTGTGGGCCTCGTACACCGCCTCGTACACGGCCTTGTCCGCCTCGAAGGCGCGCACCAGCACCGGATCGCGGCGCGGGTCCTGGCCACCGCCCGCCGCGTAACCGGCGCAGTACGCCTGCCGGTTGTGCACCGCCCAGGCGGTGGCCCGGCGGGCCGCCCGCGGGTCGGCGGCGGCCGCCTCGCCCGGCGGCCGGCCCAGCGCCTCGGCCAGCGCGTGGTGGGCCGCGTAGTCGAAGGAGCGCAGCATCGCCGCCACGTCGCGCAGGGCGGGCTGCGGCCGACGCCGCTCCTCGGGCGAGTGCCCGGGCTCGCCCTCGAAGTCGATGAGCACCCAGCCCTGTCCGGCGCGCAGCACCTGCCCCAGGTGCAGATCGCCGTGGACCCGCTGGACGAGCGGCGGGCGGCCGCCGAGCACGCCGCGGCGCAGCTCCTCGTGCAGGTCCCACAGCCCGTCCGCGTACGGCGCCAGCCGGGGCACCGCCCGCAGCCCGTCGGCCAGCCGCTCGCCCAGCAGGTCGAGCAGGGCCTCGCTCTCCGGCCCGGTCAGCGGACGGCTGCCGAGCTGCTCGGCCAGCGCGGTGTGCACCCGGGCGGTCGCCAGGCCGAGTCCGTACGACTCCTCGGCGAAGGCGCCGGCCCCGGCCGGTGTCCCGGCGCCGTCCTCACCCGCCAGGCAGGCGCGGGCCCGGTCGGTGGCGGCGGCCCAGCCGTCGCCGCGCGAGCGCACGAACTCCTGGAGGATGCCGAGCGTCAGGGCGCCCACCGAGGACTCGTCCGTGGTGCGCACATGGGCCAGCGGCGCGGCGCTCGGCACGTCCCCGGCCCGCTGCAGCGCGCCGAGCAGCTCCAGTTCCGGGCTGGTGCCGGGCACCGGGCGGCGCAGCACCTTGAACATCGCCCGGTCCGCGAAGGCCACCGAGGTGTTGGACTGCTCCGCCGTGCTCGCCACCCCGGGTACACCGAGGGGCAGTTCGCTGCCGGGCAGCCGCTCGAAGCGCACCGGGCCACGTGGGCCGGCGCCGAAGCACTCCAGCAGCCGCGTCATCAGCTCCGGGTCCTCGGTGGCCTCGTACAGGGTGAGGGCCGGGCCGCCGGGTGCGGTCAGCCGCCCGGCCACCGCGTCCGGCGGCACGGGGGCCGGTCCCCGGCGCAGACCCAGCAGCGCCTGGTAGGGGCCGTCCGCTCCGGCGTCGAAGACCGCGACCAGGAGCGCCGGGTCGCCCGGCAGCACCCGCTCCAGGAGCCGGGTGGTGACCTCGGGCGTCCCGGTGTCCTTGCCGGCGTACCAGCGCCGGCCGGGCAGCCAGGACGCGAGCAGTCCGTCGAGTGCCGTGCGCACCCGCTCCAGTTCCGTGTCGACGAGAGTCGTCACGCGGCACGCACCCCCATCCGCTCGCGGGGCGCGGGCATCCGCACCGCCGGCGGCCAGGTCCCGGGGCGCTGTGCCGCGGACAGCACGGTGGCCGCGTGGGCCAGCGAGACCATCGTCATGTGGTGGTGCCAGCCCCGGAAGGACCGGCCCTCGAAGTCCCTGATGCCGAGCCCCTCGCCGACCTCGGCCAGGTCGCGGGTGACGCGGCGGGCGAGCATGGCGGTGCGGTAGACGGTGCCGAGCTGCGACTGGGGCAGGTTCGACAGCCAGTACGCGCTCGGGGTGCGCCGGCCCGGGTCCCGCCAGGCGCCGACCAGGATGAGTTCCTGCTGGTCGGCGGGGAGCGGCCGGGGGGCGTCGGGGCCCGTCCGGCGCAGCAGCACCCGGGCGGCGCCCACCGAGGTCGCCCGCAGGGCGTCCGCCTCGTGGTCGTACCACTCCACCGGCAGGCACTGCCGGCTCAGCTCGGGCACCAGGGCGAGCGGGGAGCCGGGCGGGCAGGGCGCGCCCGTGTCCTCGGACAGCTGCTCGGGCCCGCCCGGGCGCACCGAGGGGCGCACCGGCCGCATGGCCAGGCCGCGGGCCGCCGGGTCGATCCGGACGACGAAGGGCATACGGCGTTCCAGCAGGACCGCGCAGATGGCGTACGCGTCGTTCTCGCGCAGGTCCATCACCACCGGCCGGTGCGGCAGTCCCCAGTCGCCGGCCATCGCGGAGACGGACTGCACCGCGCACTGCTCGGGCGGGCAGGAGCCGATGTCCTCCGGGATGCAGGCGCGGCGCCGCAGCGACGCCTCGCCCGCCCAGCTCTCGGGCAGCGCCAGGCGCCAGTCGACGGGGCAGGACGCCCGGTCCCCGGCCAGCCACACGCCGACGGCCTGCTGGCAGTTGACGACCCGTCCGTAACTCGACACCCACCGCCGCTCCACGCCCACCGAGTGCTGACCCACCTTGGAGATGACCAGCGGGTGGACCACCCAGGCGCGCGGTTCGAGCCGCAGCAGCAGGTCCGCGAGCTCGCGGCGCACCGGCTCGGCGGCCCACGGCGACTTGGTGATGAACTGGTAGAGGCTCTGCTCCACCCCGCCGCCCGCTCCGTCGGCGATCGCCCGCATCGTCTTCCTGCCGGGAACCGAGAGCAGACCTCTCACATAAAGTTCGCCCCAACGCCTCTGGTCACTGCGCGGAATGGATCGGAACGTACGGGAAATGATCTCGGAGACCACATTCTCGGAAATCTCGGCGGACTCCACGATTTGATGTTCGCCGGGCATGGTTCGGCCCTCTCTGGAAAGCGTGGCTTCTCGCCGCGGGCCGGCCCCGCCGCCCCCCCGGGGCGCCTCCCCCGGGGGGGCCGCCCCCGCCGGGGCCCCC
>NZ_JAJSZC010000044.1:0-43117 GCF_036815105.1 Streptomyces sp. IBSBF 3136 | reverse complement strand
TGCGTCTGGAAGGGGGGCGGGGGGGGGGGGGGGGCCGGCGGCGCCCCCCCCCCCCCCCCCCCCCCCCCCCCCCCCCCCCCCCCCCACGCGCCTAACTAACCTTCCTGTACGAACGCTTGGGAGGGATCGGGCGTATCGGACGCTCCGCAGGGTAGGTGAGTGATGCACCGGCCCCGCGGACCCAGCAGTGGAACCCTGCTCCTCCTGTCTGCGGGGCCGCTGCGCACCGCTCGTGCCGGACGTACCGGTCGACGTACCGGTCGATGCGCCGGTTGGCTAGCCCCGACCGGTCGGCCGGCAGCGATGCAGTGCCGATACCCGGTAGCTACGGAACTTCTGTGCGGTACGGGACGCGTTCTGTGCCTTTCGGGTCGGCCAGCACTCTCGCAAGCCTCGCGCAGAGCGGCGTCGAAGGACTCGCCCAGGAGTGGCGGGTGAGCCGCCGCAGACACGGTTGAGCGAAGGAGTTCGCTGGTCAGAGCAGTTCAAACAAGGGTCCTGCACGTGACACTCACGAGCCTGCCGCGTGGCACAACGTGCTCAACGAAGGGTCCATGGCCAGCGTGAGAGTGAATTGCTCTGCCGGTTGCCCATGCCAGTCCGAGTCGTCCCAGTCAGTAGACGAGTGAACGCCCTCGACCGGACCCCATGGCAGAGAATTGGGTTGAGGCGAGGCGGAGGCGAGCCGTTTCGTGTCGCCACCGGAGATCGCGCCGCAGAGCGCGGGCGCGGCGGTGGATCTTACGCTCGTGGATGCGAACGGCCGTGAGCTGGATCTGGGTACGCCTATGAACGCGACTCCGGAGGAGAGCGCCGGCACCTGCTACACCGACGCTGCCGGGATCGGCGAGCAGGCGCGCGCCCACCGGGAGATCCTGGGGCGTGTGCTGACGGCGTGGGCCTGGTGAACTATCCGACGGAGTGGTGGCACTGGTCGTTCGGCGACCGCTACTGGGCGCTGGCCACCGGAACGGCAAGCGCCTGTTACGGACCGAGTCGGCAAGGCGTGTACGAATGACGCTCCCGACTGAGCCGCGGTAGCCCGTCAGGCCGTCGCGGCAAGGGGGCGTCCGCCCCAGCGGATGCCCTTCTCGCTGCGGATGCGGGCGCGCTCCTTGCGTTCGGCGACGAGCACGTCGGGGTGACGGGCGTTGGCGTTGCGCCAGCGCAGATACGCGTGCAGGGCCCGGGTCTGTGCGGGGTGGCTGCGATGGTTTCAATTGGCCAGAGTGAACTGCCGCAGCGGTCCGAAGTGGGCCTCGATCGGCTTGGCCCAGGACGCGTAGGTAGAGGTGAAGCACAGCGCGACGCGGTTCTTCCTTGCCCAGCGCCGGATGGTCTCGCCCTCATGCTGGAGTCCGACACCCGCAGCGTACCGCTCGGGGCGCGAGGCCCTGCGGCGAGACGTGGTGCCCTATGAGCGCTGCGGCCTCGCTTTCAGCCGCTCTCCGGGCCTGGGGGACGGGAACGGGCACATCGAATGTGACCCGAGCAGCTCCTGAGGTCTCACGAGTTCGTGGGTACCCACTGGCGCACACCGTGGTCGTTCGTGCCGTACCAGTAGCGGGGCAGTCCCTTGATGCTGCTGGTGCGGAACGGGCGGCCGTGGTCGTCGATGCGGACCGTGCCGGTACGGCCTTGGGAGGACCAGTCGAGTTCCAGGTACCAGTTGCAGTCGTACGCGTCGGTCGTCGCGGTGAGCTGCAGCACCTCCGGGTCCTCCGCAGAGACGCGGTAGGGGAACTGCACCGCGGGCACGAGCGTTCCGCTGTCGTTGCCGGGGCCCGGGTGGGCGATCGGGCGGTCGACGTCCAGGTTCACGGAGAAGTTGCGGGGCGGCAGATCACTGCCGCAGCCCTGGCCCATGGCATACGCGGTGCCGGTGACCGGGGTGCCGCGGCTGACGACACGGACCCGCAGCGCCGTGAGGACCACGGACGTGGACGACTTCCCCTGCACCGAGATCTGCACCATCGTCTGCTGCCCGGGTACCGCCTGCTGCGTCGCTGCCCACACTCCGGCGTCCTGCTGCACCGGTGGCGGGGGCACCTGGGCCGGGTCCTTCCCGATGACGTAGTCGTGCCCGCAACCGCCGTCCCAGATCTGCGAGTCGGCGGTCCAGGCGAGCGGCATGGGGGCGTCGTTCTTCGTCTCCGCCGAGGGTCCGCCCTTCGACTCGGGGCTCCCTGAAGCCCGCGCCCCCGCGGAGGGCGAGGCCGAGGCCGAGGAACGGCTGCGGGAGGGGCCGGCCGCAGTGGCCGAGGGGTGGCGTGACGTACCGGCTCCTGTCGTACGGGACTGACCGGGGGCCTTGGCGGAGGTGCCGTGAGACCGGTCGGCCGACAGCGCCGACATGCTGCCCAGCGTCACCAGCATTACGGTCGCCGTGGCCGTGCCGACGACAGTGCCGCGACGGCGGTACCAGGGCCGTCCAGTTGAACGGACCGGATCCCACGTGGCCGTCGACTCGCGACTGCCCGGTCCAGGAGCGTCGGAAGCAGGCAGCGCCGCGTCGGGCGCGCCCGCATCGAGTCGCGGTGGTGAACCGCTCGTGCAGCCCCCGTCACCACCGATGCCGTCGGCGCCGCCACCCACACCGCTACCCGCACGCCCCGCCGTCCGGCCGGCCGGACCCGAAGCCCGCTCGTCCCCTGTCGGCTTCAGTGCCCCTTCGGCCGCTGTCGGCTCCGCCGCCTCCTCACCCTTCGGCCGCTGTCGTGTCGTCAGGGCGAGCAGCCACAGGCGGTGCAGTTCGAGGCGTTCCTCCGGGCTCGCCCCGCAGAAGGCGGCCATGCGTTCCACGGGGGCGTAGTCCTGCGGGACCGCGTCGCCCGCGCAGTAGCGGTGCAGCGTGGAGGTGTTCATGTTGAGGCGCCGGGCCAGTGAGCCGTAGCTCCGGTCCGTGCGGTCCTTCAGCCGGCGCAGCAGCGCCGCGAACTGCTCGACGTCGTCCCCGGTCGACATCGTTCCCCCGTCCTGCCGTGTGTCCCCGTGTCCCAGGCGGTCCATGTGGTCCATACACCTGCACGTCGGATGGGCTGGGATGGTTCCACCGTGGCTGGAGGGGCGTTTGGCGTTGCGCCGCGCCGCCGTGACGGCTGATGCGCACGGCCCCGCACTCGCGTACTCCCGGGGTGCGGGGCCGCGGCGTAGGCGTGGGGCGCGGCGGGCTGCTGGGGTGCGGGGCACGAGGGTGTCCCGCCCGGGCGGCGGGCCTACAGCAACGCCTGCAGCGACCTGTGGACCTCTTGGCTGCGTGTCAGCAGGAGTTCACCGCGTTGTGCCGCTCCTGGCGTGAGCAGCACCCCTTTTGCCCTCTGCCCGGTGCGGCCGTCCAGGCCATGTGTATCGGTCCGCTGTGGTCGCCGGCGCCCCGGTGCTGTCCGCAGGCGTGGCGGCACAGCGGCCGCGGCCGTAGGGATGTGCATGTGTCTCCCGCACGATCAGCCGGATCTTCGTCCGGGTGTGCTCAAAGACAAGGCGGACAATTGGTTGTAGGGCGGTGGAGCTCTTTCCTGCGGGTCGGTGCTGCGGACGGTCGCGCACGCGGCCGCGGTGGGGGCGGTGGTGTGTCTGAACAGCGACGCTGGCTAGGGCAAGACCGTCGCTCTGCAGTACGCCCTGTCGCAGTTGCCGCACCCGGCCTGGGAGTCACTGGTTTCGACGGGACGTGCCCAGGTGGAGTCACCGGGGCACTCACGCATTGCCTCGTCGGCCAGTTGCCGTGCGGTGTCATCTCAGAGGTGCTTGGTGCGCGCGCCGCTGTGGCTGCGGGTCCTGCGAGAACCGGCGAACAAACCATGCCGCCTGGAGCTGCTCCGCTTCGCCCGCCGGGTCGCGGTCCAGCAGGCGGCGTTGTCCCTCGCCCGGCTCGATCGGTGGAGCGCTGTTGGAAGGTCGGGAGGCCGAACACCGTCGTGAGCGGAGGCGCCCACTCGATCCCGAGTGGCTGATCGAGTGCGGCCAGGTGGCGCTCTGCACCTCGTACGGTGGGCCCCGCGCCCATGACCAACCCCTAGCTGACAGGAAGACATGAACGACGTACCCGCCGACGAGAGCCGGGTTGAGATCGCCACCGCGGACATCCCCTCGCTGCTGTTGCGCATGATCCCGGAATCTGCCGACTCCATTGCAGAGACGTCTGGCCATCCCGCGGAAAAGGCCATGGTGACCGAGGAAGCGTGGGTGCTGCTGTATCGGCTGCTGGCCGAGTGCTTCACCACGCCCGTGCTGATGCCCGAGCTGGAGAGCGTCAGACCCGACGCCCAGCTTCTCGGCCGCTGTTGGGACTTCGTGGAGACCATCGTCGCCCGCTCCAGTGAGCATGTCAGCGGCGCCGTGTACTTCGAGGTGCTCGAACAGCTTCTGAACGCTGAAGGGCTCATCGAGGCGGCCTGGCCCTACATGAAGGACCGGACACGGGCGCGCACCGTGCAGATGCTGGACTCTTACGACGTCCGCCTCCCAGGGATCAACCGGCGCTAGAAAGCCCGTGAACAATGCGGGTACGTCACCCACCGCCTGGCAGACGTGTCGTACCACGCGAGTGTCCCGGCCAGGATCGCGCTGAACGGTATCCACTCATCGTCCGGATTCCACTTCTCGCCGCCCGTGGCTTGCATGAAGATCGGGCTGGGCGCCCAAGCGACCGATACCCGATCGTCCGCGACTTCAGCGATCCAGCCGAGAAACTCGCGACCGTCGACAAGGCTGAAGCCGACCTTCGCCGCGTTGTCCATGCAGCCGGCAAAAAAGGTCTTCATCCTCGAGACATCGGCCATCGCCCGAGCATAGAGCGGAGTTCGTCAAGAGGATGCAGACGAGGACCGCAGCCACCCCCCGCCCCGTCGTGCCGACCGGCGACCGGCACGCGTCGGATTTCCACCGGCGGCGATGCCTACCCGCGCTGACTGCAGGGTCAGGCTGAAAGGGCTCAGTAACAAGTACGGCTACGAAACGGTGATCGAGCCGCTCGTCGGCGCCCGCGCTGATGCGCGGGGCGTCGTATCCGGCGTCCGGCACGACCACGACCCCAGGATCGCCCGCTTTCCACTGTCCGGCGTCAATCAATTGGCCGATCATGTCGTGGAGTTGGGTGGCGGTGACGGCGACGAGGTTGGCGCCGGGCTCCAGTCGAATGGCGTCCAGAATCGACGTCCGGGAGGTGTTGCCGGCCTCCCGCGCGGCGACGAACGGTTACGGCCAGCCGGGGGTCATCTGGTGCTTGGCGTCGCCGCGACCGGCGGTGTGGCAGAACGAGCGGTGCGGGCAGGCCCCGGCGTTCGGGCGGGGCCAACGGCGCGGTACTTTGCCCGCCGGGCGACGGCGCGCCGGCGTGCTAAGGCATACTTCCCGGGCCCGGCTGGATCGCGCTGACGCTCAGGATGCCAACCGTCCCGGCACAGGCCGTCGAGTTGTAGGAGACGTACATCGGGGTCGTCTGGCCCGGCGGGTAGACCTGCAGGTACTGCGCGGCCGTCGGATGACACTGTGTCGCGGGGTAGTTGCCGGCGTCCGTGATCCGCAGCAGCGCGTTGCCGGTGGCCCGCGGTGCCAGCGTCACCAGCGCGCGGGGGGCGGTGGTGTTCCGCGTGGCGGCCGAACCGATCTGACGGACGGGGGTGCCGCCGGCGAGCGACACGCCGGGGTAGCCGTACAGGGTGCAGGTGGTCTGGGAGATGTTGGTGAAGTCGATCACCTGGTAGACACTGCCCGCGGCACCCTGGCTGGCACCCAGTCTGGCGCTCACATAACGGGTCGGGCAGGCAGCGGTACGTCTGTGCGCTGTTCCGGCCGGTTGCGCCTGGGTACTGGTGCCGGTACTGCCGGCCCGAGCCGTGTGAGCCGCAGTCGGCGTTGCCGCGGCTGACTTTGTCCCGGCCGGTGTTCTCCCGGACGGCGCCGGCGCGGCCGATGATGCGCCAGAAGCCGTGGCCGCAGCCGTGCCATCCGAGGAAGAGGTGGCCGGGCCCGCGCTGCAGCCGGCGGCGAGCACCGCGACACAGGTGAGCGCGGTGGCCGGGAATACCCGCCGGAGCGTGAGCGGAGATGACATCGCGGTTGCCTTTCTGCTGACGAGAGCGGCTCAATTGGCCGTGTGACACTCATGACGCCGCAGGTGCCGCGACGGTTGTACCGGACACGTCCCGGTGGTTTCACTGTTATGTCACGCCGCTCGGCGGCGAAGACGGCTCGGCGGCCATGGCGCCGAGCGGCGTCCCCGCCCTGCGAGACACCGCCGCGTGACGGGCATCCGTCGGCCGTCCCGCGCCTGACCCCTCGGCGGACGACGCGGGCTCATCCGGCGCGCATCACCTCGCGGGCCGGTCCCGGTGATCACGTTCCCTACGTCGTGCCGGGTGCTCCCAGTGCGGTGCCCGGGGTGCGGTATGCCCTCCGGGCGGGGTACCAGGATCGTCAGCACTGCCGGCCACCGGGTGAGTGCTTCAGGATCGGGGCACACCACCCCACCCGAGCCGGAACTCCCGGCTCGGGTGGGGCCTGCTGTAGACGAGCAGCCCGTTGCCGTGCGCGGGACTCTGGCCGCCGTACTCGACCGTCTTGCCGGAGACGGTACGCACCAGCCGCGTGAATGCGGGCCACACCCCGGCAGCCGTCCCGGCATGTTCGAGGAACACGGCCAATCGTTCCTGCTCGGCCCGCCGTTCCTGTGCTTGCAGCAGAGCCTCCTGCAGACGCCGTTCGGCGGCAGAGGCATGCGCAGCGGCAGACCGGCGCGCCTGCTCGGCTGCCTTGGCACGCGCGGTGGCAGACCGGCGGGCCCGCTCGCCGGCCCTGGCACGCGCGGCGGCATCGGCATCCGCCTCCAGCCGGGCGCTGGCGGCCGCCAGGTCCACGCGCCGTGTGTCAGCAGATATGTATCCGCCGTGACGTCGCTGATGAGGCGTAGCGGAGTCGTGGTCGGCCGCCTTGTTGGGGAATCGGCGGAATCAGTGGCCGGCGCCGCCGGCCCCGTAGTGGCCGCTGATCTGGTCGCGGTAGGCGGGGTCGCCCAGGTGCTTGTCCTTATCGAACTCCGGTGCGCGCTTGATCTGCTCTTTGGAGCGAGCGACAGTGATGGTGCTCGCATCGTGGTCGATGAGGGTGATCGTAGCGGCTGGGAGCAGGACCTCCTTGCCGAAGATCCACATTCCGGTGTCGACGACGATGTACTGCGATCCGACGTCGCTGGAGTGCTTGTCGACCTTGCCGATGTGTCCGTCCGTCGCTTCCACCGCATAGCCGGTCAGATCGGCGTCAGGAGTGTGGCCGGCTGTGGGCGCGTAGTTCCACATGTTCTCAGTCACGCTCATCCTCCACAGATGCGCTAGAGAGATGCCTGCGCATCTCGGTTTCCGTCTCGGGGGCTCCAAATGTCCGTGAAGCGGGCTTGTAAACGCCGTCAAGGCTGTCGACGCCCGCTACCGCTACCTGGCGGGCCACCTCGACCAACTCCGCTACGGCGCTGCCCTCGCAGCCGGCTGGCCGATCGCCACCGGCGCGGTCGAGGGTGCCTGCCGCCACCTGATCGCCGACCGCCTCGACATCACCGGCGCCCGCTGGCGCCTTCACGGAGCGAAAGCCGTACTGCGACTGCGTACCATCCTGGCCAACGGAGACCTCGGCCCGTGCTGGCGCTACCACGCCGCCCGCGAACACGAACGCCCCTATCTCGCGCCCGACCAGAGACCTACGCAACCCGCCATCGCCCGCGCACCACCACACGGCCGCACCCTCCCGCTCCGAGCCGTAGACGCCGAGGTGATGCCGGGGGCATACCGGCCAGACCTGCCAGATCCATGCTTCCGCCGGCGCCGATGGGAGCACCGTCTTGCCCACAAGGGGCCCAGGTCGTCGGTCGCTTCTCCGAGGCACTCGGCAGCCGTACGGCCCTGCCGGCGGCCAGTACTGCGGAAGCAGGTCCAGCAGCGACTTCAGCAGGCCGGTGCAGGCGGCCTTGTGGACCGGCGTGCCGATCACGACGCCGTCGGCTCGCGCGACCAGTTCGGTTACCTCGACATTCCCTTACGCCTCAGTAGGTCTGTGCGTCGGGTTGAGCCTTTCAGCGTCGGCAAGGCGGACACCGGCTCCCACCGGGAACCAGTCGTCCAGGGCCGCCGGGTGAACGTCTCCTTGTAAGCGATCATTTGGTGGCCCCCTGGGCGAACCCGTTGTAGATGTAGCGCTGCAGGAACAGGAAGACGACCAGGGTCGGCAGGATGACCAGGTGAAGCGGAACAGGGCCGTGGAAATGGTGCCGAGGTCCTCCGAAGGCATGTAGAGGAAGGGGATGATCCTGCGGTAGATCGTGACGGAGTTCGCCCCGTCCAGGCGCGCGGCCTCGTCCAGGGATGTGGGAATGCCGCGGATGAACTGCAGGAAGATGTAGATCGACACGACCCGCCCGGGAGGACGTCACCCGGGAGGGCGAGGACGAGGGGAGGAGCTGTCGCGCGAGGCGCATCACGCGATGGCGCAGGCGGTCCCGTTGAGGCTGAAGGTCGCGGGCTTGGCGAAGGTGCCGCCGTACGTTCCCTGGAAGCCGAAGGTGACGTTCCCGCCGGCCGGGATCTCCGCGTTGTAGGAGACGCCGCTCGCCGTGACGGCCCCCGACGCCGCAGCGAGGGAGGCGTTCCAGGAACCGGTGATCTGCTGCCCGGCCGGCAGCGTGAACGCCAGCTTCCACGCGTCAAGCGGGGCGGAACCGGTGTTGGTGACGGTCACGTCCGCGGTGAAGCCGCCCTGCCAGACGTTCGTGCCGTAGGACACGGTGCAGGCCGAGGACCCTCCGGAGCCCCCGGAACCGCCGCCGGTGCCGGTGTTGATCGTGGAAAAAAACGAGGTCACCGCGAGGCCGGCGCCGTTCTGCCAGGGCTCGAACCCGGCCTGGACGCTGGTCAGGTACCAGTTGTTCTGCGCCAGCCCCCGCGAGACGGCCTGTCGGACGAAGTCCATGACGTCGAAGTTCCAGCTGCCGACCGCGGAGGGGGCGACGAACGACAGGACGTCGTTGGAGCCGTTGTTGCCGGACCACACCTGCCACTGGCGCCCGGCCACGGTGGCCGTGCCGACCTGCGTGCCGACGGGCTGGACGGGGCCGACCTTGTTCAGCCAGACCATGATCTCGGTCCGGTTGACCCCGTCGGTGCGGGGCGTGGGGTCGAGCCAGATGTCGTACGCGGCGTCGTACACCGCGTCGCTCACGTAGCTGTAGGAGATGCCGGTCGGCGCACTGGAGATGCTGCTGAGCTGGGCCGGAAGGGCTGTACCCGGGGAGCAGTTGGTGTAGTGGCAGCCGTTGTAGACGGACGGGTAGGACTTGGGGGCGCCGTTCGTCGGGACCGAGCCGTCGGCCTGGGTGATCCTGAACCCGGAGTCCGTGGCGGTGATGCACTGGGTCTGGCTCGTGCCCCAACGGTTGTTCTGGACGACGTAGCGGCCCTGAATCGTGGTCGACCCGAACTGTTCGCAGATCGAGGTGTCGGCGTGTGCCGCGGGGGCGGTGCCCAGCAGGGCGGCCAGGGTGGCGAGCGAGGCGAGCAGGGCGCCTAACAGGCCACAGGCTTTGTGGGGGAGGGGGTGCCGTGAGGTTCGCACGGAGGTCCTCTCGGAGATGTGGGGGAGTCATACGTGAAGGCATCGCGCGGGAGTGACGAGAAGACTTGGGAGCGCTCCCACGGCTTTCGTTTCGCAGGGACTGTAGGAGAGGGGCGTGGCCCTGACAAGGTGGTGAACGCGAATCCGTTGAACCTTCTCTCGAACGCCCAGGTCGGACTGGCATCACGTGCCGTGGCCGCGCCAGACGGTGCCCCCCGGCCTCCAGTGGCAGCGTCCGTCAGCCGTTCGGAACCGCGCACCGGTCCCGCGCCCCGCCCCGACCACGCTTGACGCCGGGGTCGCGTCGGTTGATCGTCGCGGCTCGGGGTAGCGAAGCGCCATGGCAACCGAGAACAGCTCCGTCCCCGCCGGCGGCCGGCTCCAGCCCGAGATCGACGTCCCGGCCCTCACCGCCGTCCTCGACGGCGAGTACGCCGGGATCCGGGACCTCGTCCGGACCAACCTGGTCACCCATGCCGCCGTCCTCGACGAGGCCGATGAGCTCGGCATCGACGCGTTCCGCGAGAGGGTCCGCGATGTCGTCGTCCAGTTGGCCGCGACCGGTCAGACCGGCATGGGCTTCCCCGGCGCATACGGCGGCGGCGACGACGTCGGCGCGTCGATCGCCGCCTTCGAGACCCTGGCATTCGGCGACCTCTCCGTCCTCGTGAAGGTCGGCGTCCAGTTCGGGCTCTTCGGCGGAGCCATCCTGCATCTCGGCACCGACCACCACCACAAGACCTACCTGCCCCGCCTGGTCACCGGAGAGCTGATGGGCTGCTTCGCCATGACCGAGGTGGGTCACGGTTCCAACGTCCAGGCGCTCGGCACCATCGCCCGCTACGACCCCGAGAACCGGGAGTTCGTCCTCACCACTCCCGACGAGCAAGCCCGCAAGGACTACATAGGCAACGCCGCCCGCCACGCCGAACTCGCCGTCGTCTTCGCCCAGCTGGAGGTGGACGGCCGGACCGAGGGAGTGCACGCCTTCGTCGTTCCCCTACGGTCGGACGGCCGGGTCCTGCCCGGTGTCGCCATAGAGGACGACGGCCGGAAGTTGGGCCTCAACGGCGTCGACAACGGACGCATCCGCTTCGACGGGGTACGCGTCCCCCGCGAGGCGCTCCTCGATCGCTTCGCCCAGGTCACCCCCGAAGGTCGCTATGAGAGCGCCATCGAGAACCCCGACCGACGCTTCTTCACCATGCTCGGCACCCTCGTGCAGGGCCGAGTCAGCGTTGCCGGAGCCGGAGTCAGCGTCGCCAAGGTCGCACTAGCGGTCGCCACCAAGTATGCCGACCGGCGGCGCCAGTTCAAATCGTCCCAGGACACCGAGGAACAGGTACTCCTCGACTACGGCCTCCACCAGCGCCGGCTGCTCCCCCTCCTCGCCCGCACCTACGCGCTGCACTTCGCCCAGGACGTCGTACGAGCCCAGCTGCACGAGGTCTTCTCCAGCATCGAAAACGACCCGCAGGCACGGCGCCGCCTTGAGTCGCGAGCCGCCGGCATCAAGGCACTCGCCACCTGGCACGCCACCCGCGTCGTCCAGGAGTGCCGCGAGGCGTGCGGCGGCGCGGGCTACCTTGCCCGGAACCGCTTCGCCGCCCTCAAACGGGACAGCGACGTCTTCACCACCTTCGAGGGCGACAACCACGTGCTCCTCCAGCTCGTGGCCAAGGGCCTGCTCACCGACCACGCGACCGAGTTCGAGGACCTCGACCAGCTCGGTATGGTCCGCTACGTCACCGGCCTAGCCGTCGAGACCGTCATCGAGCGGACCTCGGCGCACAAACTCCTCGAACGTGTCCGCGACCTGCTGCCCGGCGGTGACGCATGGGACCGGGAAGCTGGACTCCTCGACTCGGAGTACCACCTCGCCATGGTCCGCTTCCGCGAGGAGCACATGCTCGCCGGCCTCGCCCGCCGCATAAAGCGCGGCGTCCAGCAGGACGAGCCCGGCGCGGTCTTCTCGCTGATCCAGGACCACGTCATCGCCCTCGCCCGGGCCCACGTCGAACGGCTGGTCACGGAAGCCTTCGTCGACAAGGTGCGGGCTCTACCCGAAGGCACAGAGAAGGATGCCCTGGGCCTGCTGTGCGACCTGTTCGCGCTCTCGACCATCGAAGCCGACCGCGCCTGGTTCATGGAACACGGCCGACTGACCGTCCAGCGGTCCAAGGCGATCAGCCGCGAGGTGAACGACCTCTGCCGCAAGGTGCGCCCCCTCGCCGTCGACCTCGTCGACGCCTGGGGCATCCCCGCTCCCGTCCTGCGAGCACCGGACCTGGTCGGCCCCGCCGACTGAGCGCACATCAGTTGGCCCCGGAAGCCCCCCGGCGTTGTCGCTCCGTCGCCCACCCTCACGTGTCGGCCTCTACTGGCTCACTGCCGAGTTCTCTTCGCGGGGAAGCGTCCGCGGTTGTTGCCGGTCTGCGACCGTATGGTGCGTTGCGCTCTGGGCCGCCCGCGGCCACCGTTCTGGCTTGCGTTGCACGCCGCGCTGCGCGAGGACAACGGCGCTGTGCACCGCCAGTTGCATGAGCTGCGCCAGGTGACGGGGGTGCCGGAGACGGTGAGCGCGCTGCGGGTGTGCGACGTGGCGGTGTGGAGGGGGCACCGGGACACCGGGCACGCCTGCCCTCGCTGACGCCCGGCCCTATGACGCTGCTTGGGCGTTCTGGCGTGTGCTGCGATCTATCCACATTTGGTACGTACTGCGTACGCTATATGTACGTGTACGCTTCATGGCCGGTTCGGCGGCACAGACGCGGGCTTGGGCGTTCATCCTGGCCGGCCGGGCTTGGGTGGTCAGGTCCATCGCATGCCGATGGCGGGGGATGCTGAGCGATCCGAAGGGCCTCGGCGGTGACGTCGGCCTGGAGGTCCTCGCTCATGTCGGGGCCTGCCGGGTCGGGTGTCCTCCCGGCGGACGTCGCACCTCCGGGCGGGAAACTCGAGGTCAGGGCCGTCGAGGCACGGCCGCCGAGCCGGGCCAGGACATCCTGCGCAGCCTCGGCCGCCCACTCGCTGATCGCCACGAACCTTGTCACACGGGTCCATGGCGGAGCAGGCGATCAGCAGTACTGCCACGAAGGGGTGACGCTTCCCGCGCCGGCACCGCGGATCGGCCAGTGTCTGCAGCCGCTCATCGCCCTGAACGCCGCCTACCGTGCGGCCCACAGGCGTCCGGCTACCGGCGCCGTGGGCTTCGTCAAACTACGCGGCGCGCTGCGGCTCTACAGTTGTTGAGCGAAGCCGCACGACTTGGCCACGTAGGCGAGCTTTCCGTTTTTATCGGCCACACGCGCCCACTTGTTGTCGTGCAGTCCGCTACTTCCATCTGCGTAATTGCACGTGTAAGAGCCGCCCGTGACCGTCGAGCCGCAGCCGCCCGTTTGATACCAACACCATGCGCCCTGGCTGCAACTGGACAGGTGGCCGACGATGGTGCCGCTGGTGCTCGCCGAGCTGCGGAGATTGAGACCGCAGTCGTTGCCAGGGTTCGGCGTCGTGTACCAGTGCGTTGCGGCTGGCTGCGCGGTTCCGGTGCCGTTCGCCTCCGCCGTGCCCACAAGGCCGAGCGTCATAAGTGCAGCGATAGAGACCACGCAGGCAAGCCGCCGAACAAGGCTTTCGCGAACCATGTTTCCTCCCGTTTCCTCTGAAATGCGCTCGGTCTGACGCGGTGAATATGCCTTCCCTTGCTGACGCCTGGCGATTCGGGACTAGGGCAGGTTGTCCAGTTTTCGGTGGTTCCAGGGAACAGCTGGTTTCACTGCGATGGCTGCTCGGTGGCTTGCTCCAGCAGGGCTCGTGCGGAGTCCGCATAGCGCATCGCGGTCTTCTCGTCGAGCCCGAAGACTTCTGCGAGATGGAGTGGGTCAGGCCCCTTGGCCATGGCCTCTTCGAGTTGGTGGTCGACGCGGAGTTTCCCCAGGGTCGCGTCCTGGCTGCGGCTCGCAGTGCTGTTCCTGTGGTTGCTGGCTCGGCCGGTCGTGTTGGCGGTTGTTTGTTGATCAGCAGGTGAATGTTCGCAGTGTTCGGCCACCGGCTGCGCCGGTGCTCCAGCCAGTCCAGTAGCAGCTTCAGCCGCAGAGCACCCGAAGGAGAAAGAACCCCCTGGCCACCGGGTCGGGGAGCCGACAGGGCTCAGGGGAACTCACGGGATACTCCGAGAATGCCGGGCCGGCGCACATCGAGTACGGCAAACAGGTGCCCACGTGCACGCTCCGCAGGCGGGAGCCCAGGAGCAATGGGCGCTCACTACATGAGACAGCGGTACCGGTGTGAGCCGTATATATCATGGGTCTCGTGTCCCGTCTGTGCTCCCGCTCGCAGGGAGTCACCGCGTCCTCGTACCAGTTCCGGTCCCCGGCCACTGTCGCTGTCATGTTGCATCCCGCCATCGCGGCATCGCGGGGCCGCCCACCGCGCTTCCCCCTCTGAGCGGCCCCACACCGGCGCGTCGACACCCGCCGCGAGCAGCACTTTTGTCGAGCGCTGCGATTTCCAGACGGTTGCGAAGGGACCGCAGCCCACTCGGTCGTCCCCCGTGGAGAGGGGACACGCCAGGTGGAGCAATTGCGCACACCCGGCAGGGTGAGGTGAGTGCTTCCGGATTGCAGGCCGGACGTACAGTACGGACTGTGGTACCTGGCTGGTGCGGATAGCCGTGGCACCGGTGAATGCGTGTCAGTCCCTCGTGAGGGGCCGACGTGCCCCACACGGATGTGACTCCATGAACGGGACGGTCGCCGATCTTGCCAAGCAGCTGCGGACCGGGCTGGCCGAAGTCCTGCCCCAGCTGGTTGCGCTCGACGTCACGCAGAGGCGCGCGAAGCTGGCGGAGGCGCTCGGACTGCCGGGGGCGCGCCTGACGCCCTCGGCGCTGCTGTCCCGAGTCGGCGTGCCGGAGAGCGATCAGGCGGGCGACCTGTGGCCCAAGCTGCTGGCGCTGCTCGCCGACGCGGTGGGCGGCGCGGTTCCGAGCTGGAACCTCACCGTCCCGGACGTCCTCGTGGTCACCGCGAACGACGTCCAGGTCCTTCGCGACACACTGCCGCCCGAGATCTCCTTCAGCGTGCACCTGGGCACGCTCCAGCTCGCCGACGTGCTGCGGGTACGGGACACCGACCTCGCCCTCGCCGTGCCGTCCGATCCCACGGGCTCCGCGCTGCAACTCTCCGTGCGCGGCCTGCGGCTCAGCCTGCCCACCGATGAGCTGCTCACCCTGCTCGCACCGGGCGGGCTGGCCTTGGAAGGTGACGTCCAGGGCCGGCTGGACGTGCAGGGAGGCCACTTCCAGGGCGGCAGGAGGAACGGCCTGGCGGTGCCGCTACAGATCGCGCCGCCAGGTCTGCGCGCGCCCGCCCTGTATCTGGCTCGAAGCTCCCTGCTGCGTTCTGAGTTGTCTCGTGGGTAGGGCCGCGTCACGGCCAACGTGCCCATGCGCCCGCCAGCGGAGATCGCTGTTCGGGCGCCGGATGGGCCGCTGCTTTGCTCGCCGTGCAAGGGAGCACCTGCCTGAGTCACGCCGCTCGGGGAGCCGCAGAGCGTGGGCGAGGGACGACCACGCTGGACTCAGTTGGTGCGTGCACGGTGTTGCGCAGAAGCCGCCCGTAGGCCACCAGAGGATCGCCCTGTTCACGCTTCGGAGTCAGAATGCTGACCGATGCGACCACCCGCGGCTCGGCACCGGGAACAGCCGGTGCGCCAGGCAGGCGGCGTACCGGGACCGAGATGAGGATCCAGCCGGGCAGCGGCGACTCGGTGATCGCTACCTGAGCGGACCGGATCTGACGCAGGTCCTCTCGGAGCGGGGCATCGTGGCCGGCCAGGTTGGCAAGCATGGCCAGGCCTGGTACGTCGGAGTCGAGGGGAGCCCGGCGAAGACGGTCGACAGCCTCGGGCGTGAAGGCCAGTTCGCGACGGAAGCTCACGTCCTGGGCTCCGACGGCGGCGATGCAGAGCCGCTCGCCGGTGACGGGGGAGTGGGTGTGGAGCAGTACAACCTGGCCGGTGCGGTTGTGGATGCCCGTCAGGAGGAAGGAGACGTCAAGCAGGGGAGCGGTGGTCGGACGCACGAGACCGGTCGGCATCGGAGTGGCTGCGGCGGGGCGCAACTCCCAGTAGCCGTATCGGGGCCGGTCGCACAGCTGCGCGTGGAAGAGCTGGAGCAGCCGACGGCGGACTTCTTGGTGCCGCCGGTCTTGGACTTACCGTCGCCGACGGTGGTGGAGTCGTACGACTTGTCCAGCTCCTTGCTGGCCTTGTCGACGGCGGAGAAGAACAGGGCGTTCATGGCGAAGAACATGATGATCGCTACGGCCGACGTGACGAGGCCGGTGATGCCGGCGCCCTTGCCCTTGCGGACCTTGCCCGCCCTGGAGAGGCCGATGGCGCCGAAGATGATGCCAAGGATCGCGAGCGGCCAGACGACAACGTTGAGGACAGGGACTGTCAACCCAGATGCCGAGATCGATCACGAGGGGCCGGTGACCCCGTACCGGCAGCTTGCCGGGATCCTCAAGGCGCGCATCAAGCGTGGGGACTGGCAGGACGGGCGGCCCGTGGCCAGCGAGACCCGCCTGGTGCAGGAGTACGGGCTCGCCCGGTCGACCCGTGCGCCGGACCATCGCCGTCCTCGTGGAGGAGGGCGTCGTCTGGACGGTGCAGGGACGCCGCACGTACGTGGGGCAGCCGCCCCAGGAGGGGTAGTCGCAGACAAGGATCGCGGCTGACAGGGCAAGCCCTGCCAGCCGGTCACCGGCGCTCAGCGCCGCTTACCCTTCGGTTCCGCCGCTCAGGCTTTGTGCGGGCCGCTTTCGCGGGTCCGAACTTGACCTTCAACGCCGAACATCAGGATCGCCCCCTTCCGTCAAACCGCCCATACAGGGCAGATCACGGTCAGAGCTATCAACGGCTGGTGCAGAAGGTTTTCCTGCATAACCGGTCCTCCTTTCTCCAGAGGACCGGCGGCCCAGCCGCTGTCGACACAGACGCCTGTTTTCATTTTGTGACTAAAAGTGCCACTTGTCTAGCCTTGCTGGACACTAGTCGATCATGCTCGTCGGACTACCGATGCGGTAGCGGCGCGCTGGGCAGTGAGTGAGGCTGTGGACCGGGCAGATAAAGGACGCCGCCGGGGCGTTTCGATGCCCCAGCAAACGTCCTCACTGACTCACTGAAAGGGATCCCGGTCAGGCCACGCCGACCTCGCCCAAGGGGACTTGTTGCCTGCCTGAGCTTGTTCTTTATCTTCTGGCGCTCCTGAAGCGGTGCGGGCAGAGTGGGCGGCATGACAGACAGTTCCGGCCCTGTTCCTTGAGGACGTGGGCGACCGCCAGGCGATAGAGCACATCCTCGGTCGTCCCCGCCGAACTCGAAGTGGAGAATGCCGCGCTCCGCGAATCTCTCCACCAGATCGGCGGCAACGTAGCTTCTCTCCCCGTGACGTCTTGAAAGCGGCCGCGAGGCGGTCGTGGTGGAGGATGTCGAACACGTTGAGGATGTGCCCGGTGCCTCGTACGAGGCGGAACATCTCGGAGATGTGCACGGTGTCACCCGGCCGGGCGTAGTCGAGGAGCGCGCGGAACTTTGGGCTCTGGAGGGGGTGGAGGCGGCTGGAGGTGCCCGGGCCCTCCTGGAGGATGACCGGGTTCTGGATGCCGGCCTCGTCTAGGTCGAGGTTCTGCCGGGCGGTGGACTGCTGGTCGGTCGAGAAGGCCCGTGGGTTCGCGGTGAAGTCGCGGGGGCGGGCTTGGTGAATGCTTGCCGGCTGTGCACGAGCAGTTCACGCATCCCCGGGCTGTGCGTGTTCTTCCAGATCAGGGCGAGCAATGCGGGTGTATCGACATCATCGATGGTGCGGGCGGTGAGCCGGTCGCGGTAACTCGCGGCCATGGAGTCGGTGAGGACGGCGACGGCGAGCCCGCGGGCGGCGAGGCCGGCAATGGCGTCCGCGGCGCTGGCCTGCAGAGAGATCGCGGGTTGAAGGCTCTGTGCGGCGCAGGCCTGGTCGAATACCGTGCGCAGGCCGGTGCCGGGCGGCATGCACACGATCGGGTAGGCGATCAGGTGGCGCAGGGTGACCCGCCGCTGTTTCGCCAAGGGGTGCCCGGCCGGGACTGCCGCGACGAGCCGCTCGCTGATGATGGTCAGCGCGTCCAGCCCGTCGGGGGTGGCGGTTGCCGCCCCGATGAGTGCCAGGTCGACGGTGCCGGTGCGCACCCCCTCGATGAGCCGGTCGGAGCTGTCCTCAAGCAGCGAGATCTCCACACCGGGATGTGCCTGGTGGAACGCGGCGAGAGCGTCGAACAGCGGGGTGAGGCTGCAGCCGATGACCATCCCGACGGTGAGGTGCCCCCGGATCAGGTCGGTCACGTCGCCCACCGCCTGGCCGACTGCCCCAGCGGCGGCGAGTGCGGCGCGGGCGTGTTCGAGTGCGGCCTTTCCGGCGACGGTGAGGGTGACGGTGCGGGCCGACCGGTCGAACAGCTCAGCTCCGAGCTCCCGTTCCAGCTGGCGGATCTGGGCGCTGACGCCGGACTGGCTGATGTGCACCCGCTCGGCTGCCCGGGTGAAGTTCCGCTCCTCGGCGACCGCGACGAAGTATTCCAGCTGTCTCAGCTCCATGACTGCAGATTCTAGTTTCTAGAAGATTCATCTGTTGGAATTCTGGCCAGTCGGCAGCCACGCTTGGAAGCCACGAAGCCCGACGTCAGGAGGAATTCATGCCGGAGTACGAGAAGGCCATGCGGCCCGAGGACATCACCCGCTTGTTCGTGGAACGATCCAACGCCGGTGACGCGGCCGGGGTCGCCGCACTTTACGAAGAGGGTGCGGTGATGGCCTACCCACCCGGCGACCAGACGGTGGGCCGGGAGGCGATTCGTGCGCTGTGGGAGAAGGTGCTGGCCAACCGTCCCCGTTTTGAGCAGGAACAACCGCTGCCCACGCTGATCAGTGGCGACATCGCCCTCACCTCGACTCCTCCGATGGACGGGGCCTGCGCCCGGGCGCAGGTCGTCCGGCGCCAGCCTGATGGAAGCTGGCTGCGCCTGCTCGACCAGCCCGAGTTCGTCCCACCCACCCGCTGACCCCTCGCCTCCGCGAGTTCGCGGAACTGAAGGCTGTTGGGCGCGGCCGCGAGAGGTCGGTACCCCAGTGTCAAGGAGTTGACCTCGATCTTTCGTGACGGTCCGCCGATGGAGTCGGTGGGCCGTTTCGCCTTCTGGGGCTGATGGTGGGCAGGCTGAGGAGCCGTGTGTCGTCCCGGGTGGAACCGCTTCACCAGCCCCAAGTCCCCGGTGCGGTCCTATCGTTGGCTGATGCGCGCACATCCTATTGACCGCCCAGCCGACCTCGACGTGGTCCGTGAGTCCTATGACCGCGTGGCCGACAACTACGCCCACATGGTGGTGACAACCGGCATGGGCGACATCCGGCGCCATCCCTGGCTCAAGGCGTCGATTGACGCTTTCGCCGACACCGTGGGCGAGCTCGGGCCCGTCCTCGACGTCGGCTGCGGCCCCGGCACGGTGACCGGCTACCTCGCCCAACGCGGACTCGACGTATCCGGGGTCGACCTCTCTCCCCGCATGATCGAGAACGCGCGCCGCCTCCATCCGCAATGCCGCTTCAGCGTCGCCTCCGCCACCGAGCTCGACCTCGCTGAAGCCTCCCTAGGCGGCGTGCTCGGCTGGTGGTCCCTGTTCAACCTCCCCCGCGATGTCCTTCCCCAGGTCCTCGCCCATTTCGCGCACGCCCTGAAGCCGGGCGGGCACCTCATCGCCGGCACACACGTCGGCGACGAGGACGCGGAGCGCACCGAGGCCTACGGAGGAGTGCCCGTTCGTTGGACCACGCACACGTGGCGGCCGGAACAACTCGTGGACCTGATCGAGCAGGCCGGACTACACCCGGTCGCCGAACTCCGGCTCCCCGCGGATGAGTGGAGCGGGCCGGGTGTGGTCGTCATGGCCAGGCGTCCCGGCTGACGATCAGCGTCACAAGCGGCACAGGGGCTCCTGCCGGGCTCCACCTGACGCCTACCGCTAATTTCCGTTCGGATACCGAGGCCGCTGTCCAGCGGCGGTCTCCCCGGCGGGACGACTCCCCATTTGAACTTTAAGGAACAGACTAGCTGTGCCGTCTCATGACATTGGTTCCTCGCTGTCAGGCTTGGCGGGCGTAGGACGTGAGGCGATCGGCGAGCGCGATGACGATGTCGCGTAGTTCAGCGGGGCGCTCAATGACGAACGGCCGGTCGAGTGAGGCGAGTATCCGAGGCAACCAGTCGAGCTGTTGCGCCCGTAGCTCGACGCGCAGCCAGTGCTCAGCCGCCGGATCCTGGCCGGCCGCAGGCTCGTGCTCCTCCAGGCTCGCGACGCTGGCGGGGAGGTGCGCGCGGATCTGCTCAACTGTCCCGTGGATCCGCAAGGTCACCTCATGCTGGTACTCGGCCGTGGCGAATCCTGACAACACGCGCTGTGCCGGACCGGGACCCACGGGCGCTTCGAATGAGCCGGGCAGGGTCCTCGCGTCTGCGATGCGATCGAGCCGGAAGGTTCGGTCCTCGTCGACTTGGGCGTCCTTGCCCGTGACGTACCACCGGCCCGCATGGGCGACGATCCCGTACGCGTGCAGTGTGCGTTCGCTGCGCCGTCCGTCGCGGTCGGTGTAGCGGATCGAGACCGGTCGGCGGTGGCGCACCGCATCGGCGATGGTGAGCAGGAGCCCGGCGTCCGGGTGGTCCAACTCGCCGGGCTGATCCGTGAAGGCGAGAGCTTCCAGGAGTGTGTCGAGCCGGCGGGCGATGTGCTTGGGCAGCACCCGCCGGATCTTCGCTGACGCCGTCTCGTTTGCCGTGCGCTCCGTCGTCGTCAGCCCTGCCCGGCGGCCGGCGGCCGGTGACCAGGCCGAGCAGCACGGCCAGCGCCTCGTCGTCGCTGAGCATGAGCGGAGGCAAGCGGTACCCGGGAGCCAGCCGGTACCCGCCGTAGCGGCCGCGCACCGACTCCACGGGCACGTCCAGGTCGATCAGCTGGTCCACATACCGCCGCACAGTGCGCCCTTCGACGCCGAGACGGTCCGCGAGCTCGGCCACAGTCCGGGTGCCGCCCGACTGCAGCAGCTCCAGGAGTGTCAACACGCGGCCGGTGGGTCGTGGCATGTTCGCAGCCTAACGCGAATACAGGACCGATTCTGTCCACTATTTCTCCTAGCCTGCGACGTGCACGCCTCCAGCACAGCCAAGGAGATTCCCATGGACTTCGTCTCGATCCGCATCATCACCAGCGACGTCGCACGCCTCGCTGAGTTCTACGAGCGAGCTACAGGGATGCAGGCGATACGGGCCACCGAGGACTTCGCCGAGCTCAAGACCGCGGGCGCAACCCTCGCGATCGCCAGCACCCGCACCGTCCCGCTGTTCGCCCCGGGCTCTGCCCGCCCGGCGGACAACCATAGCGTGATCACCGAGTTCCTGGTCGACGACGTGGACCGCGTTCACCAGAACCTGACCGGCTTCGTCACCGACTTCGTCAACGAGCCCACCACGATGCCCTGGGGCAACCGGTCGCTGTTGTTCCGCGACCCCGACGGCAACCTCGTCAACTTCTTCACCCCCGTCACCCCGGAGGCCATCGAAAAGTTCGCACGCTGACGCCACACACAGCCGCTCACGCGGGAGCCCCGAGATCCCAGGGCTCCCGGTGAACGCGGACGCCGTGTCCAGGAGCGCCACCGGCAGGGGACATCTGAACGCACCGCTGACGCCCGAAGGACGTCTGCGCTTGTGCCTGCGGGTCGATGCCGGACGTCCGATCGCACACGTCGCTGCGGAAGCAGGAATCTCCCGCCGCTGCCTGGCCAAGTGGTACGCCCGCCGGCTCGCCCACGGCGAGGACAGCCTGATGGATCGTTCCTCCCGACCCATCGCCAGCCCCAACCGCACGAGCGAGGACATCGCCGATCTGGTAGAGGCGCTGCGGCGCCAGCCAAGTACGGGCCCGCCCGGCTCGCCGCCGAACTGGAGAGGCTGCATGGCATCACCGTGGCACCGGCCACCGTGCACCGCGTCCTCGTCCGGCGAGGGCTCAGCCGCCTGCGCGACCTCGATCCGCCCACCGGCGGGCAACTGCGCGAAGTCGTTCGCTACGAGCACGACCACGTCGGCGACCTGGTCCACGTCGACGTCAAGAAGCTCGGTCGCATCCCCGCCGGTGGTGGCTGGCGGATGCACGACCGCGGCACCGAAGCCGCACGGGCCTCCAAGCGCACCGGTCCCGGCACCGGGAAGGTCGGCTATACGTACCTGCACACGGTGATCGACGACCACCCCCGGCTCGCCTACACCGAGGCTCTGGACGACGAGACGGCCGTGACCGCAGCCGCGTTCTGGCATCGTTCCGTCGCGTTCTTCGCCGCCCACGACATCACGCCGATCCGCCGCATCCTCACTCACAACGGCTCCCGCTACCGCTCCCACGCCTGGGCTGCTGCCCTGGTAGTGACGGGAACGAAGCACAAGCGCACCAGGCCGTACACGCCGCGAACGAACGGGAAGGTGGAGAGGTTCAACGGGACGCTGGCCCGCGAGTGGGCCTACGTGCTCCATGGAGGCCATCTCGACGCCGATCAGCAGACCCCGGCCCCGTACGTCGCGCACGGTCGGCCGCTGCTTCAGCGGAGCGAGAGCGTCTAGGAGTTGTGCGCCCCGGGCGGCGGCGGCCGCGACGAGCTTGTCGTTCTCGACTATGTCCAGGACGGCGAGGGCCGCGGCGCAGGCGGTCGCATGACCGCCGGTGGTGTGACCGTGGCGTAGTCCGCCCAGCAGCGGGTCGCGGGCGAAGGTAGATGTCCGCAGGTACGGTCACCGCCGCCAGCGGCGCGTACCTTTTTTGCCCACGCTTAGCCGGTACCGCGTTGCGACCGTTCATTAACTGGGCAACCGCCTTAGCACCTCGACGGATGGTCCGCTTGGGTCCGGCGCCGGCCGTCGCTGTCCGCCCTTGTTGGTGTCAGACGCGCTGATGGTGCACCGTGATCGACCTGGCAAGGATGAGGCCGGATCTCAAAATCTGCTTCCAGCGCCAGCGCTCCAGGGGTGACCCCTGATCGACCTGGAGCGGCGCGCTGCGGAGGGCGGTGGGGAGCGGTGGGTGTGCAACGGCGCGATAGCTCGGAGAACACCCTTGCGAGACGGGGAGCTGTCGGAAGGTGGTCGCCGGCCCGGTGAGCCCGGGCCGGTCGGGCGGGCCGGCGGGTCAGTGGTCGTCCCAGTGTCCGTCGTGCTGGGCGTGCCGGTGGCCGTCGTGCAGGTAGTCGACGTGGTTGCCGTGCTGGACGCGCTGGTGGCCGCAGCCCTCGCCGTGGTGGTGGTCGTGGCCCTCGTGCGTCGTGTGTCCACCGGCCTCGCACTCGTCCCAGTGGCCCGCGTGCTCGCGGTGCAGGTGGCCGTCGTGCGCGTAGTCGACGTGGTCGCCGTGGGGCACCTCGGTGTGGCCGCAGCCCGGTCCGTGGGTGTGGATGTCGTGGGAGGCGTGTTCCTGGTGAAGCGGGGGCATTGCTCACCTTCAGGGGTACGAGGTGTTGACTGGTGAAAGGCTGCCACGCATGCAGCTCATATCGGGTCATCTGGCTTGCGTGGCGTTCGCATACTCCGGAGGGTCGAACCCATGAAGGCGATCAGCTACAGCCGGTACGGCGGCCCGGAGGTGCTGGAGTACGGCGAGGTCCGCGATCCCAAGGTCGGACCCGACACGGTTTTGGTGAAGGTGCTGGCCGCGGCGGTGAACCCCGTCGACTGGAAGTGCCGCGAGGGCCATCTGGACAGCATCCTCGACGCCGTCTTCCCGGTGGTCACAGGCTGGGACGTCTCCGGGGTGGTGGTGCAGCCGGGCGCCTCGGTCACGGAGTTCACCGTCGGTGACGAGGTCATCGGCTACGTGCGCGAGGACTTCCTCTCCCGGGGCACCTTCGCCGAGTACGTGGCCGCCCCCGTGCGCACGCTGGCCCGCAAGCCGCGCAACCTCCCCTTCGAGGAGGCGGCCGGGCTGCCGCTGGCCGGGCTCACCGCCTTCCAGGCGCTGACCAAGGTGATGGAGGTCAAGGCGGGCGAGACCGTGCTCGTGCACGCCGCCGCGGGCGGGGTCGGCTCGATCGCCGTCCAGCTCGCCGCGCACCTGGGCGCCCGGGTCATCGGTACGGCGAGCCAGTACAACCACGACTACGTGCGCTCGCTCGGCGCCGAACCGGTGACGTACGGCGAGGGGCTGGCCGAACGGGTCCAGGCGCTCGCGCCCGAGGGCGTGGACGCGGCGTTGGACACGATCGGCGGCCAGACCATGAAGACCTCGGCGGACCTGCTGACGCCGGAGGGCCGCCTGGTTTCCATCGCCGACCCGGAGGTGGTCTACTACGGCGGCCTGTACTACTTCGTCCGCCCCGACACCGACGACCTGACACGGCTGTCCGAGCTGGCCGAGGAGGGCGTGGTGTCCGTGCACGTGTCGCAGACGTTCCCGCTGGAGCGGGCGGCGGTAGCGCAGCGGCTGAACCAGGAGGGGCGGACCCGGGGCAAGATCGTGGTGAAGGTGGACTGGCCCGAACCCGCCCCCGACTACGAGGGCGCCCTCTAGCTCGGCTGGCCCGGCTAGACGGCCAGAGCCGCCGCGCACACCGCCAGGGCGACCGCGTACAGAGCCGCCGCGGTGGCGAGCCATGGCGTGGGGGCCGGGGGCACGCCGCTCGGGATGGACCTCCCGGCCCTCCGGGCCTTTTCGTCAGTGGGGAGGTCGTCTGGCATGCGACCCACAAACCACCAGGTCAAGGTCCGGCTCGATGGGTGGCGGGCAGCCGACGAGTGATCTTCGCTGGGCCGTCTCCGGGCCGTCCGAGGCCGCCCAGTGCCGACCGGCGACGACTACTGACGACAGTCGTAGCAGGCGACAGCCGCAGGTCACCCGATTGGATCTGCGACACTGATAACGCCATGTCTAATCCCGGAGATTGCTCATCGCTAGGCATACTCAGCGACGAACTTCGGGCGGTATGTGGCTTGGTAGTCGTCGAGCGCCCGGCGAAGCATGGCGGCCCCGCGGGGAACGCCGGTCGCGAGCTGATCCCAGCCGAGGAAGCGCACAGCTCAGTTCCCGCTTCAGAAGCAGGTGCAGGGCGCGCTCGTCGGCTACCTCGCTGACGTCAATGGTGATCACGGGCGACATGCTGGCATGTGGTCGAAGGTTTCTGACATCAACGAGTGACTGTGAGGATGTCGGTGGTGCCGCCCGAGGCGGTCTGACCCGCCGACTGACCGACGCCCAGGCTGTCTTGCACTGAGCGGACCGGTCTGCCCGTCTCGATCGGCATCTCGGCTGCCAACACCCACGACAGCCATGGGCTGGAACCGCTGGTGCGGGGCATACCTCCCATCCGCTCCCGGCGCGGGCCTCGTCGGCGACGGCCTGCAAAACTGCACGGCGACAAGGGGTACGACTACGACCACCTGCGCCGATGGCTCCGCTCGCGGAACATCACGCCGCGCATCGCACGCAAGGGCATCGAGTCCTCTCAGCGGCTGGGCCGCCACCGCTGGACTGTGGAGAGAACGATCGCCTGTTTCATGGAACGCCCCCTTCCCGGCGAAGCCCCTACGTCAGCGGACCGCGCAGGGCGCGGCGCGGCAAGTCCGGCACGCCCTGGAGTGACCGCTCGACGGCGACGGCTAACGCCGAACCCTTCGACCGGCAAGATCAACGCCGCGCCGACTGTCACACCGGGGGAGGACTGTCAGTCTTGAGGGAGGTGCAGCCGCCGGCGGAACACGGTGATCGTGGTGCATGCGGGTACCCGTCTGGTTGAGGGTGCCCGGCCACGCCGGGCGGCCCGCCCGCACGCCGGTCGGGGGCCGCACGAAAGCCGTTACCGGGGGCCGGAACGCTTCTGGAGGCCCAGCCACGGACCAGGACACCGCGCAGCAACGAGTACCCGCAGGCACTCTGGGGCCGGCCGGGCGGGTCGAAGATGTCTGGAGGTCCGCCTGGGACCGGGTCATCGCCTCCGATCCCGGGTTCATCCGGCTGCTGAACGCGCTGCGCATCGTCTTGAGCGTGCTGCTGTCCGTCGCCGTGATGAGTGCCCTGCACATCCCTCTTCCGCTCCTGGTCACCGGTGCGACGGCGGCGGAGGTCTTCTCGTTCGCCGTCTCCGATCCGCACCGGCGGGATCAGGCGATCACGCTGGCTCTGGGACTGCCGACCGGTCTGACCGCGTTGGCTTTCGGAGCCCTGCTGGTGCACCACCGATTGGTGAGCGACGTGGTCTGCGTCCTGGTGATCTTCGCGGCCGCTTACGCGCGACGGTTCAGCAAACGGTGCAAAGCGTTGGGCGTCATCGCCTTCCAGATGTTCTTCATCACCCAGTTCGTCAGGCCTTACCCGCAGTGGCTGCCTCAGCTGTGCCTGCTGCTGGTGATCGGTGCGGTCTGCAGTGCGGTGGTGAGGTTCGGGCTCGTCCCGACGTCGCCCCAGGGCACCCTGCGACGACTGCTTGAGGCGTTCCGCGCGCGACTGGTGCAGCACCTCGAGGCAATCATCGACCTCGCTCGGCAGAAGCCGGGAACACCCGGCGCCGAACGGGCCGTGCGCCGTCTGCGGCGGAGCACGGCTGCCCTGCATCAGGCAGCACTGATGATCCAGGACCACTTGGAGGACACGATCCGGGAGCACTGCACGGCAGCCCATGTCCAGCGGCGCATCGCCGAGGCAGAAGTCGCCGCCGAACACCTCGCGGTCCTGCTGACAGGGGCGCTCGGCCTGCAGGGGGTCAATCCCGTCGCCAGCGACATCACCGAGCGCACCGGCCGCGTGCCACCGGTCGTCTCGGCACCGCTGCGCACGGCCGACGAGCAGGTCATCCACCGTCTCATCGCCGATCTGCACGCGCTCAAAGTGGTCGCCGGGCGGGCTCCCGGCAGCGACCACGGTGTCGGCCTGAAGATCGTGCGGGACCGGCTCCTGGGCTACCGCGACGACGAACGGCTGCCCGACGCGCCCCCTGCCGTGCAGGACGTGTTCCGGGCGATCGGCGACGTCAGCCGAGCCCTGCTCGGCCTGCGCCTGGCCCTGACCGGGCCCGACGAGAGCGAGGAGAGTCCGGATGACAGCCCCGAGACCGTGCGCTGCCGGGAGGAGCTGCAGACCGAAGACGCCGTCCTCGACGCCGAGGACGCCACGCGGGAGGGGCGCGAGGAGGAGGGCGAACCGGCCGGCCTGGAACGCACGACCACCCGCATCGCGGTGCAGGTTTCCCTCGCCTCGGCTCTGGCGATCGTGGGCGGCGAACTGCTGTCGCCGCAGCGCTGGTACTGGGCCGTCTTCACCTGCTGGGTGGTGTTCGTCAACACCTCCTCGACCGGAGAAATCCTCGTCAAAGGGTCCCGGCGTCTGGTGGGCACTCTGCTTGGCGTCCTGGCCGGAATCGGCTTGGCCGGCCTGGTCGGCAACCAGCCCTGGGCCGCGTTCACGCTGGTCATGCTGTGCCTGTTCGGGACTTTCTACGCGATCTCCTATGCGGTGGTGTCCTTCTTCGTCACCGCGATGATCGGGCTGCTTTACACGCTGTTGCACAGCTTCACCCCGGACCTGCTCGTGATACGGCTGAGTGAGTCCGCGCTGGGGGCCGCCTGTGCGGTCGTGGTGGGCCTGGTGGTGTTGCCGGTGCGGACGCAGGAGCGCACCGAGGAGCAGATCCGCGAAGTGCTGTCACGACTGCGTGAGGTGACCGGCCAGGGTGTGGCCGAGCTCGGCGGCGGTCGCCCCGTCGACCTGCTCCACCGTTCACGGGCCTTGGACAGCGCACTGGCCGATCTGCGGACCACCACTCTGCCGCTGCGTCATCCGATCACCCCCTTGCGCCGTCGCCGGCGGCTCACCCGCTACGTCCTGGGACTGCTGGAGACGGCCGCCTACCACGCCCGCAACCTCGCGGCCCTGGCCCAGCCCGCGCCAGGCAGCCGGGGGATCGTGAGCGATGCGCGGCTATCCGAGGCGGCAGGACGCGTAGACCGCAACCTCGGCGCGCTCATCGACTGCCTGCAGACCAAGGGTGACTGCCGGGAGCCTCTCGACGCCGAGGCGGGAACCGCCACCGCGCAGAAGGACTCCCAAGCCCCTCACGCCCCCGGATCCGGAAGGCGGGCGGCGCCGGAGACGGAGCAGCAGCGAAACCGGCTCACTCAGGTGGCACTGCGCCATCTGCAGCGGGTGGACGAAGACGTCCTGGGACTCGCCCGCCCGCTCGGCATGGGATTCAAGGAACCGCATGCCGAGCCGGACACCCGGCCGGCGGAGACAGCTGCCGCGGGCCGGTAGGACGCCGGCGCCCGCGGTGGGCGATCGCGGCGGGGGTCGGACTGACGGGGCGTCATGGTCCTGGCGGGCGCGACGATGCCGGCAGGTCGGCGTCAGGGTGTTCTCCCTGGCTCCCGACTGCCTGGACGCGGACGCCTTTTCCACCACCTACTCCGGCACGCCATACGTCTTCCTCAGTACCCGCAAGACCGGCGAACGTGGCCGGTTCGACGCCGCCCACGAACTCGGCCACCTGGTCCTGCACTCCGAACACCGCATCCCCGGCGGCCGGAACAGGAGCCTGACCACGGTGATCGAGCGGCTGTGCCGAGGCGTGGACGGCGTGGTGTCCGTCTCGGTGAGACTCGCCTGCCGCACCGATGACGGCGCTCCGGCAAACTGAACGGCTTCCAGAGGGCGTGCTTCTACGGTTGACCCGTACGGCGGCGCGACGAGGGACATCCGGTGCTGGTGCCGTCGTCACGGTGCCGGCTTCCTCCTGCCCGATCGAGATCACCATGATCACGCAAGTGCAGCACCTCTTCCAAGGAGGCCGCCGTCACCGGACGCGAGTCCTGTCCCGGACCTCAACGGCAGTACGGCGTTCTCGCCGAAGGCCCCATGGACGGCCGGCAGGACCAGCCGAGCATGACCTCGGACGTCCCCTGCGCGAACATGGCAACGCCCGGCAGAAACAAGGCGAACGGCATGAAAAAGCCCCGCAACCCGAAGTCGTGGAACGCCGCAGACAGCGACAGCACGCGGAACCGGCCGTCCCGGCAGCGGGGATGACGTAACGTCAGACATGCGTCACCGTGGGCCACCAGGGAGCCGGTGGTTGGATTCTGGACGCCTCGGGACTGGACACGGAGGCAGGCTGACCGGGGGGTACGACGGGGCCGCCCTGGTCACCCAGGAGGGCCTGGTCGCCGACCTGCGCGCCGGGCGCATGGAGCCGCGCGTGCTCGGCGAGGACCTGATCACCACAGCGGCCTTCGGCCCCGACGGCTCACGGCTGGCCGTGGGAGACGTCCTGGGCCGGGTCACCCTCTGGGACGGGACCGCGCGGGTGCGCCTCGGTGTGTTGGACGGCACCACGTCCGACCCGACGACGGACACCACCGGCGCGGTGACCGCGCTCGCCTTCTCCCACGACGGGCGTACGCTCGCCGTCGCCGGTTCGGCGGGCGGTCTCCAACTGTGGGACCCGGCGTCCCAACGACTCCTGGGGACCACCCTGCCCACCCAGGGCGACGAGATACGCGCCCTCGCGTTCGGCGCCGACGGGTCGCTCCACGCCTCCGGCACCCACGTCCCCGAACAGCGGTACGACTTGAACCCGCACCACCTGATCACCGAGGTCTGCGAGCGCGCCGGTTCGGGGCTGTCCGAGTCCGTCTGGAAGACGTATCTCCCGGATCTCCCGTACCGGCGCACCTGCTGACCCGCGGCGCGACCGCGTTCAAGTACCGCACGGGTACGCCGTGCATGGATCCGCCCGAGCACTTCGGGTCGTGGAAGGGAGCCCACAACCGGCTGCGGAAGTGGGCCGCCGACGGCAACTGGGAGAAGGTCCTCACCGATCTGCTGGCCCAGGCCGATGCCGAAGGTGACCTCGACTGGATCGACCAGCACACTGCCGGGGCCGTCAAAAGGGGCCCCGGCACGCGAGCCGGACGACCATGCCCGCGGACGGTCCCGCGGCGGGCCCCCGCCCAGGCTGGTGATGCACCCGCCTTCCCGAGGTCATGGGTCAGCCGTGCGGGTGCGGTGGCGAATCGGCCGACCCAGGACCACACCAGGAGATGGTCCTGGCCGATAAGGCCCACTCGTCCCGCGCGATCCGGCCCCATATCCGTAAGCGCGGAATCCGGGCGGTGCCCCCCAGCCTTCCGACCAGGTCGCCAAGCGCAAGAAGCGAGGGCGATCAGGCGGCCGTCCGCCGGCCTTCGATCGGGAGGCATACAAGCGGCGCAACACCGTCGAGCGGTGCACCAACGAGCTCAAGCGGTGGCGAGGCCTGGCCACTCGATATGACAATACCGCGACCATTTACCTCGCCGGACTCCACACCGCCCGCCATTCTTCATCTGTCGGCCAGGTGATCCGAAGTAGACGGCCTAAGAGTCACTGATCGCCGAGCAGATGTGGTAGGGGCTCGTCTGACAGGCCTGGAGATCCAGCACTCAACGCTTCGGAATCAGGGAGAGCATTCTGTGACCTCGGACCACCCAGCCCCGCCGACCACCCTTGAACAGGCCCTCGGCATCGTCCGCAGCCGCTTCGCCGAGCCCAGACTGCCCGACGGCTCGCCCGCCGAACTCCGGGTCGAGGAGTTCGACATCGGCTACCTGGTGCACGCGGTGTTCCCGCCGGTCGCGGACGCCGCCGGACGGCCTCAGCCGGCTCCCCCCGGCGGCAGCAAGATCGTGGTCTCCAAGGAGACCGGCGAGGCCGTCACCATGCCCAACTACCCGACGCAGGCGGCCATCGACCTGTACCGCCGGCAGCGGGGCTGACCCGTTCGGCGAGTGCTCAGTACAGCGAGAGGCGGGCATCATCCACGTCGTACCGGGGTGGTACCGATGCCCGGAACGCGCAAGAAGAACCTGCGGGTGGCGGCGTTGGCCCTGGCCGCCCTGGCGACCGCGTTGCTCACCTGGTGACTGCTTCGCGACCCTGCCCCCCCTACGCTCTGGGCAAGACACCAGAAGTCAAGGTCACCGTCCACGCCGTGATGTCGGAGCACACCGACGCCGAGGAGGTCGCTGACGACGTCGACCTGCTCGGTGGCGCGTGCTGCTGGGGCCCGGGCGGGCATCCCTTCCGCATCGCCACGCTCGTCTGAGTCCTCGCTTTCCGATGAGCGCCCGTTTCAGTTCCTGGCGAGCGCCCCTTGCACCGGCTCGCGTCCGGGGCGGCGGTCGCCGCGTGGGGGACGCTGGGGCCACAGAAGGACGTACGCCGCCGAGCCCAGGCAGAACGCCAGGCGGATGAAGCCCCGGGTGGCGTCCGACGGGATCAGCAGGGCGCTGCCGTACAGGGAGATCAGGGCGATCCAGCTGACCCACGGGACCAGGCGGCGCTGGCCGATCGAGTCCCAGATCAGGGTGCCGAGCAGGACCGAGGCGTTGTAGTACGTGTACACGCTGGGGTCGAGGACGATACGGGCGTCGGCCGCCAGGAACACCAACGCCGACCAGCGTCCGCGTCGTACTGCCAGGGCGCCCAGGCCCATGCCGAGGGCCAACTGTGCGGGGCGGTCCCACCAGGGGGTCCGGGGGTCGTCGACGCCGAACCAGCGCAGTGAGGACGCGGGCTGGTTGGGGATCGTGAAGCGGGCCGCGTGCAGAGTTTCCAGGTGGGTCAGGTAGAAGGGCAGCCAGGCCACCGCCACCAGGCCGAACGTCCAGGCCGTGGCGCGCAGGCGGGGCGGGCAGGGCAAGGCGAGCAGCAGGGGCAGGAAGCCGACGGCCCATGGCTTGGAGTCGACCGCGAGAGCCAGGAGGACGCCCACCGCCGTGGCGTTGCCCCGGACCAGTGCGCGGACGGCAAGCGTGGTGAAGAACAGGGCGAGGACGTCGTCGAGGTGGGCGAAACGGACCGCGACCTCTACCCACATGGGGATGAATGCGGCGCCGGCGATGAGGACACGTTGCTGGAGGCGCTTGTGGTTGACGCCCGTACCGAGGTAATGGTCGGCGGCGGCACGGCCGACCAGGACGAGCATGTAGAGGCCGAGGCCGGACATGAACGCGTCGGCGAGCTTCTCACCGAGCTCGGCGGGGAAGGGTGCGAAAAGTCCGGCGACCAGGAAGCTGACGGGACCAATCTGCAACTCGGGGTGGTTGGCGTAGAGGGCGAGTCCGCCGCCGTTCGCCTGGCCGAAGAGCAGCTGCTCACCCTGTCGAAGATAGTGCCAGGACACGGCCGCGTGCCGTTCGGCCACCGCGAACCAGACGACCGTCCACAGGGTGAGCAGCACGATGTGCCACCGCACCGGGTAACGCCCGAATTGCACGATCCTCCGTCCTTCCCGTCACGCCGGTCACCCTTTCCCGCCCATCACAACACCACCCGGTAAGAGCGGGTTCGGAGGCCGCGGGTTCCTTGCGTGCGGCTCGCCAACGGCCTTTACCCGCCGAGCTGTTCACGCGGGTGCTGCCGAAGCGACCCACGCTCGCAGTCCCGGTGGCCGGCGTGGCAGGCGCCGTGCTACCCGGCTGCGAGTGCGCCTCCGTGCCGGTCGCGAACAGCCTGATTTGCCGGGGTGTCACCCCGGCCGCCGCCTTCGCTTTTCTACTCACCGCGCCCGCGATCAACCCGGTGGTACTGACCGCCACCGCTGTAGCTTTCCCCGGCAGTCCGGCGATGGTCGTGGCCCGGCCTGCTCGCCTCGCTCGCGACCGCCGCCGCGATGGGCTGGTTGTGGCTCTGGCTGGGCCGGGAGGAATGGCTGCGGCCGGCCGACCGTCCGGCACACCGGTCACCGGCACGGTCACAGCCGGTGGACCGAGTTCCGTCTCGGCTTCCAGCACGACCTCCTGCACGCCGGGGGCTTCCTCGTCCTCGGTGCCATGGCGGCGGCCACCTTCAACGTGACCGTGCCGCGCTCCGTCCTCGACACGTTCTCCGGATTACCGAGGTGGTCGGTCCTTTTCCTGGCCGGACCGGCTGTGGTGCTGGCGGTGTGCTCGGAGGCCGACGCTTTCGTCGCGGCATCGTTGACCGGGTTCTCGCCGACCGCGCGGCTCGCGTTCATGGTGGTCGGGCCGATGGTCGACCTGAAGCTGATCGCGCTTCAGGCAGGGACGTTCGGGCGGGAGTTCGCCTGGCGTTTTTCCACCGCGACCACCGTGGTGGCGGTCGCCGCCAGCGCACTGATCGGAGGCGCGCTGCTGTGAGACGCCCCGTACAGGCGTCACTCCTGGTCCTGACCGGCGCCGGTCTGCTGCACTCCGCGGTCCTCACCGACCTCTACCTGCGGTACGTCAAGGAAGGGCTGCGCCCGCTGCTGATCATCTCCGGCTTCCTGCTGGTGCTGCTCGGCCTGGCGGGTGCGGCGCTCGACAGGGGATGGGATGAGCATGCCGACGACGGGCACGGTCACTCCGGCGCACCGCGCATCGCCTGGCTGCTGTTCATGCCCGCGCTGAGTCTGCTCTTCTACGCCCCGCCGGCCCTCGGCGCGTACACCGCGGCACGCTCGAACGACAAGGCGGTCAAGGAGCACAACCAGTTCGCTCCGCTGCCCGCGACCTCACCGCTGCCCATGACCCTCACGGACTTCACCGCCCGCGTCCGCCAGGACCGCGCACTGGCCATCAAGGGCCGCACCATCCTGATGACCGGCTTCGTCACCCCGGCCAAGCAGGGGGACGGCTGGTATCTGACCCGGATCATCTTCACCTGCTGTGCGGCGGACTCGCAGTCCGTGAAGGTACGGATGTACGGGACTCAAGCCCCATCCGCCAACACCTGGCTGGCGGTGACCGGCACCTGGCACCCGAAGGGCACGCTCGGCACAAGGGCCGCCGAAGCCGCCCTCGACATCCACGGCACCAGACCGATCACCCCACCGGGTCCATGCCTACACGGACGACCGGCCGCTCACACCCGACTCAGCAGCCAGCAGCGAACTTAGGGCTGCACGAGGTGTGCAGGGCGAGGGGGGCGTAGGCCGTGGGCCGGGCTTACAGCGGCCGAGGCCGTCCGCCGCGCTACTGCTCGCCGGTGCACCGGCGCCGGGCATGGGAGGGCCGCTCCGCAGAGACCGGGGCCGAGCGCCTGGTGAGCGAAGGCGGGCGCACCCGTGAGCGCCCCGGCCGAGTGCTGCGGGAGACGGGACATTGGACCCCGCCGCGCGGTGTCCTAAGCTGCGCGGCCCCCCTTGCTCGCGAAGCACCGTCCAGTCGCAGCCGCGCTGCCACGACTGGACCGGCACCCGTCGGGCATAGCGGGAACTCACGTCGTCGGCTCCGTACGGAACTCTCATTCGACTTGGCCCGCTGGGAGTGGCCTGTCGGGCTCACCGATCGCCATACCGCTGTCGTCCGGTTGATCGAGACCACCGTCGGCCGCCAGGGACAGCTGCCCTCGATGCGACGAGGCGCTGCAGCGTCTCCCCCGCTTCGGCGGCCGGGTCCTCGTACCTAGCCCATGATGGGGCCCACGGACGCGTGGCCCAGGTGACGGACCCGGACGGCGCGCGGTTCGCGCTGCTCCAGCGCCCTCGCTGACGTCCGGGTCTCCGGGTGGTGACCAGCGGTTGAAGTGGCCGGTGGTACGCGTGCGACCGTGGGTGTGGGACACACGGACGTACGCCGTGGCCTCAGGAGCCGGTCCGCTTCTCGATCCGCTCCAGGGCCTGCCCCAGGTATTGGGCGAAGCGCGGGTGGTTCTCGCTCATAGGGAAGTGGCCGATCTCCTTCATCTCGATGAACTCCGCTCCGCGGATGGCCTCTGCGGTCCGGCGCCCGTCCTCGGGGGTGGTGAGGTAGTCGTACTCGCCGGTCAGCATGATCACGGGACACCGGTCGCCGTCGATGTCGTCCAGCCGGTCCCTCAGATCGTGGTCGACGGAGTAGAAGTACAGGTCGCCCTTGAACGCCTCCGATCCCTGGGTGTAGTAGAACCAGGTGGCCCAGCGGTCCTGCTCCGGGGACTGCGGTGCCATGAGGTCCCACACGCCGCTGGCGCACACCTGGGCGGCATTGGCGTGGGGATGCTGCCACCAGTCGAGGTAGAAGCCGGGTGAGTAGTCCGCGCCCTCGACGGGGATCACCGCTTTGAACCGGTCCGGGTGCCGCAGGGCTAGTTGCAGGGCCACGTTCCCCCCGAACGACGACCCCATGAAGATCGGGTCCTGCAGTTCGAGGGCGTCGCAGAAGGCGACGATGAAGGACGTGAAGTGGTCCGCGGTGAGTCGATACTCCTCCTTCCACCACTCCTGATTCGACGGCGGGTCCGACTTGCCGTGCCGGGGGAGGTCGTAGGCGATCACCCGGTAGCGGCTGGTGATCTCCTCGTCCTCGAGGAGGCCCCGCCACTGGTGGTTGTGGCAGCCCGCGGTGTGCTGGCACACCAGAGGCGTGCCCTGCCCGTTCTCCAGGTAGAACACCTTGTACTGTGCGTCCTCCACGTCGATGGTGACGTAGTGGCCGGTGACCGGAGAGATCCTGCCGCTGACCATGGGGAGCTCCTATGTCTCACGAGAGGATGGGGCGGGACCGGCCTCGTCCACCGGCCCGAGGGGGCCCGTGACGCGCAGCAGCTCCAGCTGCCGGGTCACGCAGCGCAGGTTTTGCATGAGCACGAGCAGGTCGCCCTCCAGGCGCATGCCCCGCCGGAACGTGGCCGCCCAGATGCCGTGGCACATCGGCGGAGGCGTCTGCCGGCAGAAGCCCTGCCATGTCTCCGCGTCCGCGCGGATCGCGAAGTCGTAGGCCGCCAATGGCTCGGGGTCGGTGATCAGTTCGTCCACCTTTCCTTTGTGCATCCGCACGAGGAACCGGTGGGGGTCCATGTCCAGCAGGAAGCTGCACGAGTAGTACGTGCCGTGAGCCTGCAGTTCCGGATCGTCGTCGCTCAGCCGGCGGAACTCCTCCGCCGCGTCGGTCGTCGTCGCTGATGTCATGTGTCACCTCGAGACGTGTCGTCGCTGGCGTACGCCGGGACGTCGCACCGGCACGGTGACCGGCCGGCGCGGCCGACGGCCACTTCCCGGCCTCGCTCCTTCCAGCCTGGGCATCCTGTCAGCCGCCCGCAATCCGGGTGCCGGGCCGCCGGGCAGACCGCAGCAGCCCAGCCGCGTCGCGGCGCCACGCTGCCTCCCCGCGGCCAGATGTCCGCTTTATGAGCGGGCACGCGGTGCTGCGCGTTAAAGGCGGGCGCGCCGGTGAAGAGCTGCTGCGCGAGCAGCGCTTCGGCAGCCTGGCGGGTACCCCCGATGCGGCTCTGCCTTGTCAGGACAGCGGGGCTGGGGGTGAATCGAGAGATCCGGTTTTCAGTGCTCGCGTGACGATGCCCTGGGCGGTGCGCTCGGTGATGTGGCAGGCTGCGGCGATGTCGCGCAGACGCAGGTCGCCATCGCGTGCGTCCCCCGATCCATACCTTTCTTCGTGGGCTGATCCATCGTCGAGGCGCGCGACGCCGGCGGCCGACGCAGCCGCGCAGCTCGGCCAGTAGCCGCAGAGCGGTGACGGACGTGCGCTTCTCGGCGCCGGTCGTCGGCCCGGAGGGGGTGGCGGTGGCCGAGTTCCGGGTGCTCGCCGAGGAGGAGGGAGCGCCGTCCACCCTGGCGGGCTGCGTGTTCGCGCGGTTCGACGAGGCCGGTCTGGCGGTCGAGACACGGCACTACTGGCACACCAAGGACGGTCACGAGGAGCCGGCCGGCGACCTGTCCTTTCTCCGACCTTCCCTCCAGTCCGACCAGTCGGTATGTTCATGAGGCCCGGATCGCGGCGGTGCGGCCCGAGCTTCCGGCGGAGGACGGAGGGGTCCATGGCGGAACGTGAGCCAGTCGCGCGGGGACACTGCGACGCGCGGTTCGAGGCGGTGCGGACGGCGTTCGAGGAGAACTTCCGTGAGCGGGGGGAGCTGGGCGCCGCAGTCACGGTGACCGTCGGCGGCGAGGTCGTGGTGGATCTGTGGGGCGGCTGGGCCGACGCGGACCGCACCCGGCCGTGGGAGCGGGACACCCTGGTCAACGTGTGGTCGACCTCGAAGGGCCCGACCGCGCTGTGCGCGCACCTCCTGGCGGACCGGGGGCTCCTCGACTTCGACGCGCCGGTGGCCGAGTACTGGCCCGAGTTCGCCGCGGCCGGTAAGGAGAAGGTCCTCGTACGGCATCTGCTGTCGCACCGGTCAGGCCTGTCGGGCCTGCGCGAGCCGCACTCGGTCGAGCAGCTCTACGACTGGGGGCTGACGACACGGCGGCTGGCGGCGACGGAGCCGTGGTGGGAGCCGGGGACGGTGTCCGGCTATCACGCGATCACCTTCGGCCACCTGGTCGGGGAGGTCGTACGGCGGATCTCGGGGCTGGGGCCCGGGGCCTTCCTGGAGCAGGAGGTGACCGGGCCGCTGGGGGTCGACTTCACCATCGGCCTGCCCGAGAAGGCGGCGGGGCGGGGCGCCGAGCTGGTGCATCCGCCGGCCGCCTCCGACAGCGAACAGGCCGCGGCCTTCGGCCTGTTGACGCCGGCGGTACTCGCCGCGCTGGCCAATCCCCTGGTGGGCGCGGCCGAGGCGAACACGCCGGAGTGGCGGGCCGCGGAGATCCCGGCCGCGAACGGCCACGGCACGGCGCGGGCCGTCGCCGCCCTGTACGGGATCTTCGCGGGACGAGGGTCGTACGGCGGCCAGCGCGTACTGTCCCCCGAATCGGCGGAGCGGGTGCGCGAGGGGCAGGGCAGGTGCCGGGACCTGGTGCTCGGTCCCGGACTCGGCACCATTACGGAGATCGGGCTCGGCCTGTGGCTGAGCGGGCCGAACGGCTCCTACGGGCCAAACCCGAGGGCTTTCGGGCACGACGGCTTCGGCGGCTCCTGCGGACTGGCCGACCCCGAGGCGGGGGTGTCACTGGGGTACGTCATGAACCGGATGGGGCCTCATATCGCCGACGACCCGCGGAAGATGGCACTGGTCGAAGCCCTCTACCGCGCCTTGTGACCCCGGGTGCGCGGCGGGTCGGTTTCGGCCGAACCGCCCGCCCACCCTTCTCTGGTGGTTTAGACCAATGCTAGATATGGTGGCGCACCGCGCCCTCACGGCTACCGGCCTCCGCCGGGACCGCTCGTCTATGCCTGGACCGGTTCAACCAGCCAGGGCGCCGGTGCGGGCTGCGAACTCGTGGACGCCCTCAATACGGGTCGGCCCGTACAGCAGCCCGGATGTCAGCGCCCGCAACGAGGGCCGGCGCACCTCCTGCGGTGCCTCCCGCTCGACCCGCCGCAGCGCGGCGAACGTCTGCTTGCCGTCTCCGAGCGCGTTCCACATGCGGGCGACGTCGCTCCATGTCCGAGCCCGCCGCTCCGCCGTAGGCATCCGGTCCACGTTCAGCCGGCGGGCTACCCGTACCGCCTCGTCCGGCGTCCCCAGCGCGTTCAGCACACTGAGGGGATCGTGGCGGCAAGGACGCCGGTGTACTCGGTCGTCGGTGACTGCGCGAGCAGCAATTCCGGGAGTAGTGGGAGGACGGGGGTGTCCGGGCGGCGACGTATCGGCCGTACCTGCGACCACTTCCTCACCGCCCGGTCGGGCTGCCGGACCGGCCCGGTCAGCGCATCTCGAAGTCGTCGTAGTGGAAGCCGGGTGCGACGATGCACGAGACCAGCACCGGCTCGTCGCCCTCGCACCGGGCGGTCTGCCAGGCGCCGGCCGGGACGAGGTACTGGGGCCGTTGCCCGCGTTCCACAGCGGGACCGAGGAGCACCGTCCGCGCCGGGTCGGGGTCCGGTTCCGGGTCGGGGCCGTGGCCGCCGAGCCGCAGGGTCAGGGGGTGGCCGCGGTGCCACAGCCACATCTCGTCCGACCTAACCCGGTGCCAGCGTGAGACCTCACCGGGATGGAGCAGGTAGTAGATCCCGGTCGCGCAGGGGCGCACGGCGCGGCGGCCGTACGCGAGGGTCTGCGCCTCGGTCTGCCAGGTCCGCCGGAACCAGCCGCCCTCGGGGTGCGGCTCCATCGCCAACTGCTTCACCAACGGGGAGATCACGTTCATGGCGACCAGCCTGCCCGAACTCCCCGGCCGGCGCGTTCGGTGCTGATGGTGCGGAAGCGACCGCGCATCAGTTGGTCCGGGAATCGACGCGCACCGCCACCTCACCGTGGCCGTGGCGAGGCCGGGAAGGGGCGGTCCCGGCCGTTCGGGCCGGACGAGGAGGCGCCGCCGCCGTCAGGAACGACGGCAGGGGAACCGACGGCTGCGCCGTCCTCGCCCGGCGGCCAGCGCGCCCCCCGCCGTCTCCGCCGCGCCGTCCGGTTCGGGCGGTGCGTCAGCCGTCTTGGCCGGGCGAGGACCGGGTTCTGGCGGGCGCTCGGCCGAGAGGGGTTCGGTTGCGGATCGGCCGGTGCGCGTGTTGAGGGCGCCTTACAGGCTGACGACGACGAGGGCGGTGTCGTCTGTGACGCCTTCGGCGGGGATCAGGTCGTTGATCACGGCGTCGGCGAGGGCTTCGGGGTGGGTGAGTTTTCGGTAGCGGGTCAGGGCGTCGGTGAGTTGGGTGAGGCCGGTGTCGATGTCCTGGTGCCGGCGTTCGATGAGGCCGTCGGTGTAGAGCAAGAGGGTGTCGCCGTCGGTGAAGGCGGTGGTGGCCTCGGGCCGGGGCTGGGCTCGAAGGCGGCGTCCAGCGGGGGGTCGGTGGCCTGGTCCAGGAGCTCCACGGTGCCGTCGGTGCGGAGCAGGGCCGGGGGAGGGTGGCCGACGCTGGAGTAGGTGATGAGGTGGCGGCTGAAGTCGATGAAGGCGTTCACGGCGGTGGTGGACTTGGCGCCGGGGAGGGAGTGTGCGCAGCGGCCGAGGACTTCGAGGGCCTGCGCGGGGCCAGTGGCGACGCGGGAGGTGGCGGACAGGGCGCTGCGGAGCTGGCCCATGACGCCGGCGGCCTCCAGGCCGTGGCCGACGACGTCTCCGACCGCGACGGCGATTTTGTGGCCGTCGTGGATTTCGACGAGGTCGTACCAGTCGCCGCAGACGTTGAGGGAGCCGACCGCGGGCCGGTAGCGCACAGCGACCCGGTGAGGGCCGACAGACGCCGGGACGGGAAGCATGGCGCGCTGCAGCGCGAGGGCCACCTCCCGCTCGCGGGCGTGGGCGCGGCGCAGGCGTTCGTTGACTTCGTGCAGCTGCGGCATCCGGCTGAACAGCTGGCCTCGAGCCGGCGGGCGCCGTCGGGGCGGCTGGTGGCGCGCAGGAGTTCGGTGACTTCCTCGACGCGGTGGATCACCAGGGCGATGTGGCCGTCCGCTGCGAAGACGGGCGCGTTGACCGGGCTCCAGTAGCGCTCCTCCCACTGGCCCGGGCGCTGCGCGGATTCCACGTCGTAGCGCTGCAGGTCCATGGTGTCGATCTCGCGGTTGGCCAGCACCGCGCGCAGGGACTCCTCCAGATTGCGGGCGCCGGAAGCTGACGGGTCCCGCGGGTTGGAGGGGAAGACGTCGAAGGGGTAGCGGCCCACGACCTGCTCGCGGCTGCGGCCGGCCGGCGCAGGAACGCGATGTTGGCGTCGGCGAAGACCAGGTCGGGAGTCAGCAGGGCCACCGCACCGGGCAGCGCTTGGAAGACGGCCGCGTAGTCGATAGCCGTGCACGCACAATGAGGATGAAGGGTGCGAAAGGGCCCATCGGTGCCACCGGTGCCTTTGAGTCTTCGCTCGGCCCAGGCCCGGTGCCAACCACGGCCTGCCGGCCCGGCCTGTCGCCCTGCCGACCGTGGCCATCCGCGGCGGCGGCCCTCGCCCTGGCGGCCGCCGCCTCTTTGGCCGGCTCCCTCGTCTTCGCCACCGCGCGCCCCGCCCGGGCCTGGCGCGCGGTGGCACGCCGCCCGGACCCGCTGGGCGTGCTGCGGCCGCCCGCCATGCGCCTGCTGCTGTGCGCGCTGGTCTTCCTCGGCGGCATGGTCGGGGCCCTGGACGTTGCCGTCACCACCCTCGCGCCGCCGGGCACCTCGACGGAGGCGGTCGGCTGGATGTCCAGCGCGATCCTGGGCGTGGCCGGCGGCACGGCCCTGGCCGGCCCGCTCGGCGGGCACTTCATCCTCCCGCTGCTGGCCGCCGCCCTGTGCGCACTCCTGCTCTCGGCCCTCACCACGCCCGCGGCCGCACCGGCCGCCGTCTGAGCCCGGACACACCACCGGGGGAGTGGTCCCACCTCACGGAACGGCACCCCCGATCACCACGCCGGGCACTGGCACGCCCGGGCCCGGCACCGGTTGCGGGCCGCTGCCCGCCTGGAGGCTCCCCTGTACCACCACCGAGCAAGGGGAGATTGCCGTGCCGTTCCCGTCCGTCCTCCGCCGCACCAAGCCCGCGCACCGTGCCCGGGCCATGGCCCTGGCCGCCTCCTCGATGCTCGGACTGTCGCTCGCCGCGGCCGCGCCGGCGAGCGCGGTGACGGGCTCCGCGTGCACCCACCAGGTCAAACTCGACACCCGGGTCACCGCCACCGTCAACTTCCGCACCGGGCCCGGCACCAGCTACACCAGCCTCGGGCTGCTCAACAAGGGCCAGGGCGTCTACTGGGCCTGCAAGGGCAACTGGGGCTACCTCAAGCCCTACTACGGCGCGCACAAGGGGCAATAGGGCTGAGTGAGCCGCACCTACATCGACGTGCCGATGCAGACCTCCTAATGATGTTGTCCAGCCGCTGATGTGACGGGGAGTGCATGCTCGTAGTTCTTCCCGTCACGGATCAGGGCCCATAGGACGTTGACCCGCCGACGGGCCAGGGCGAGGACCGCCTGGATGCGTCGCTTGCCTTCGGCTCGCTTGCGCTCGTAGAAGCGGCGGGATTCCTCGCAGCTGCGGATGCTGATCAGCGCCGAGGTGTAGAAGACGCGCTGGAGGCCGCGGTGATAGCGCCGGGGGCGGCGCAGGTTGCCGCTGACCTGGCCGGAGTCGCGGGGCACCGGCGCGACTCCGGCCAGGCTGGCAAGGCGATCCGGTGTACTGAAGCGACTCCGGTCGCCGGCGGTGGCGGCCAGGAACTCTGCCCCCAGGAGCGGGCCGATGCCGGGCATGCTGGTGATCACTTCAGCGAGCTCATGCTCGCGAAACCGGGCCGCAATGAGCTTGTCGATCTCGGTGATCTGCTCGTTGAGGCCCATCACCTCCTTTGCCAGGGTGTGGATCACCTGGGCGGCGATCTTCTCCCCGGGGACGGCGGTGTGCTGGCGTTCTGCAGCCTCCAGGGCGGCTTGGGCCAGGGTGTCGGCGCCGCGGACCTTGCGGTTGCGCAGCCAGGCTTCCAGGCGGCTGCGGCCGGTCCGGCGCAGGGCGGCCGGGGTCTGGTAGCCGGTCAGCAAGACCAGCGGACCGACGTTGCCCATGTCCAGAACGCGCTCCAACGCTGGGAAGATTCCGGTGAGTTGGCTACGCAGCCGGTTGATCCTGCGGGTGCGGTCAGCGGTCAGCGGTCAGCGGTCAGATCGGAGCGGCGGTCGGTGAGGATCCTCAGCTCGACGGCGTGCTCGTCGCCCGGCCGGATCACGGCCAGGTCCCGGCGCATCCGGGCCTGGTCGGCGATGACAACGGCGTCCTTCGCGTCGGTCTTGCCCATGCCCCGGAAGGCCAGGTATGTAGACCAGCTGCTGGCCGTGGTTGAGCAGCACGTTGATCAGCAGGGCGGCCATGCCGTCGGCCACATCGACCGCCCAGAGCACGTCCTCGTCTATGGCCAGGACGTCGGCGAGCAGGGCCAGCAACTCCGGTTCGTCGTTCAGGACCCGGCGCGAGAAAAGCTTCCTGCCCTCGGCATCCAGGACCACGCAGTGGTGGTGGGTCTTGCCGATGTCCGTGCCCGCCCAGATCTGGGCCACCTGTTCCTCCGGTCGTTCGATGCGTGCTGTTCGTCCGGACGACCTCGCCAGCGTGGTCCTACTCAGCGATGCACCCGAGGGGCCCGCAACTCCTAATCAGCGGTCGAGTCGTCGTGAGACGCCGGGCGGCCAGGTCAGCGGAACCATCGAGGGCAACCGACTGAAAGCCATACCCGGCGTCTCTGGATCTCTGGACCTTACGACGGCCCGTCCAACCCACCAACAACGTAGGACCGACTGACACCGTCCGCCGGCCCAGGGCCCGCGCCGTGGCACACCCCCCTCCGGGTGCCCGGACGCGGGCCCTGCGCGTTGCCACCCGCGCCGCGCCCTTTGCCGTGAGCCGCCCACGGGCTGTGCCCGCGCGGCCTGACGTCCGCCCGAGTTCCGCTTGGCCCTGGACGCAAGCATTCAGTCCCACCAGTCGTCGCCGGTGTGCCAGCGCCGCACCCAGTCCTCGAAGCCCCATGCCTGGTCGCCGGGCACCGGGATAGCGCCGACGTCGGCGATCATCCACACCTCGCCGCGGCGGGGGCCGGTGATCAGCAGGAGCCAGAACGACGGCCCGTCCTCGGCCCCGAGAACGATGGACCCCTTGTTGAACGCGGCGTTGATCCGCGGGTCCTCGGGG